>NZ_JBTKTG010000003.1:0-92747 GCF_054456995.1 Mycoplasma tracheobuteonis
ATACACAAAATTCTGAATATCTTACAGATTATGAAACTATAGAAACTATATTTAAAAAATTTGTACAAGTAATTTAGAATATAAAAACACGAATAGCTCTAAAAAATGGGGCTATTCGTTTTTTAATGTTTTGAAACTCCGAAACTCGGGTGAGAAGCACTGTTTTTGATACATTTTATATCTTGCTAAATCGTAGACCGATACTGATTTCGAATATTAGTATTGCTTAATACAATACTTGGCAATAAAAACCCTATGCCATAGGCATAGAGCTATATAATAAATATTTTTATTGTTTAATAACTTCAACATCAACGATGCTATCGCCATCTTTAAGGTTGATAATTTTAACACCTTTTGTGTTACGTGAAGCTTCAGAAATTTGATCAATTTGTGTACGTATTGTAACTCCTGAAGATGTTATAACCAGTAGTTCATCGCTTAAGTTAACAAAACGAGCAAAGACTAATTTTCCTGCTTTTTCAGCATTAATTCCTGTTACACCTTTAACACCACGATTTGTTAGTCTAAATTGGTCTTTATTTGTAAGCTTTCCAAATCCTTTTTCACCTAGTGTTAAGACATAATCACCTTCATTATCGGCTGAAGCCGAAATAACTTCTTGTCCTTCTTCGAGTTTTATACCTTTAACTCCTAGAGATGAACGACCTAGAGGTCTTATATCATCTGATTTAAACATTACAATATTCTTAACATTATTTGCAAGAAGTACTGCATCGTTTTCGCCTATAACAAAGGCACGAACAAGTTGATCACCTTCACGAAGTTTAAATGCAATAAGTCCATTTCTTCTAATGTTACTAAATAAACTTAAGTCTGATTTCTTAAACATACCTTGTTTAGTTACTGTAACAAGATATTGATTTTGATCATATGAATCAATATCTAAGATAGAAATAATCTTTTCACCATTTTCTGTATCAAGTCCTTGAATAATATTGATAAATGGTAATCCTTTAGATTGTTTAGAACCTTCAGGGATTTGGTGCCCTCTAAGGTTATATACTTTTCCATAGTTTGAAAATAGTAATAAGTCTGTATGAGTATTTGCATGAATAATCATAGCGATATCGTCATCATCATATGTTTTCATTGAAACTGATCCAACTCCACCACGACGTTGTGTGTTGTATTCATCTAGATCCATACGTTTTACATATCCATTTGAAGACATTGTAATAACGATTTCTCTTTCTGGGATTAAATCTTCATCTGAAATTACTCCAATAGCAGATGCGTCAATTACAGTTCTTCTTTCATCGTTGTACTTATCTTTAACTTCTTGTAACTCAAGAACAATTTCATCAATAAGTTTTTCTTCTGAAGAAAGAATTTCTTTGTAATGAGCAATTTCTGTTTGTAAATCAGTGATTTCAGCATCCATTTTTTCAATGCTTAATCCTGTTAATCTACTTAAACGCATTTCAAGGATTGCTTTTGTTTGTTTTTCGCTTAAAGCAAATCTTTGACCTAATGCAGCTTGAGCATCAGCGTCTGTTTTTGATTTTTTAATGATTGCAACTACTTCATCAATGTTTGAAACAGCAATCTTTAATCCATCAAGAATGTGAGCTCTCTCTTCTGCTTTATTCAAGTCGAATTTTAATCTACGTGTAACAACTTCTTTTTGGTGGTCTATAAACACTTCTAAAGCTTGTTTTAAGTTAAGTGTTCTAGGTTCATTATTAACAATAGCAACTAGGTTAAAGTTAAATGTAGTTTGAATATTCGATTTTTGATATAACTTATTAAGTAAAATATGAGGGTTTACGCCTTTTTTAACGTCAATAACAAGTCTAATACCTTCTCTGTTTGATTCATCTCTTAAATCAACGATTCCTTCAATCACTTTTGTTTTGTGTAATTCTGCAATCTTTTCAATAATTGTAGTTTTCTTAATTGCATAAGGTATTTCTCTGATGATGATTTTGCTTTTTCCGTTACTTTGTTCGATTACTTCACATTTAGAACGAACAGGAATACTTCCTCTACCTGTTTCATAAGCTTCTAAAATTCCCTTAGTACCTAGAATAATAGCTCCAGTAGGGAAGTCAGGTCCTTTAATATATTGCATTAGTTCTCTAACTGTAATATCAGGGTTTTTAGCTAAAGCTATTGTAGCATCAATTGTTTCCCCTAAGTTGTGAGGTGGTATTTCAGTAGCCATACCAACAGCAATACCTGAAGATCCTGAAACTAATAAGTTAGGAAAACGACAAGGAAGTACTGTGGGTTCTTGTTCACTACCATCGTAGTTATCTACAAAGTCAACTGTATCTTTTTTAATACCATCAAGCATTTCTACAGCTATTTTAGCCATTCTAGCTTCTGTATAACGCATAGCAGCTGCAGCATCACCATCAATAGAACCGAAGTTACCGTGTCCATCTACAAGTGGATAACGCATTGAGAAGTCTTGTGCCATTCTAACCATAGCTTCATAAACTGAAGAATCCCCGTGTGGGTGGTACTTACCAAGTACGTCCCCGACAATACGAGCTGATTTACGGTGTTGACTACCTGGTGTGATTCCTAGTTCGCTCATATCGTATAAAATTCTACGGTGAACTGGTTTAAGTCCATCACGAGCATCTGGTAATGCACGTGAAACAATAACACTCATTGAGTATTCAAGGAATGATTGCTTCATTTCGTTATCGATTACTACTGGGTGAAGACCATCGGTAGGTTCTGTAATAATTTGAGAAGCAACTACATATTCTTCACTTTCTTGAGGAATTTCTTCTTCATCTTCTTCAACCACAACTTCTTTTTTCTTTCTAAAAATCATTGTGTTGTTTTCTTCGTATTCAAATTCAGTATCGTCTTGAATCTTTACTTTTGGTTCTTCGTTTTCATTAGGTAAGATTTTATCTTTATCGTTCATATTTAACCTCATAATTTAATTAATAATATTAATTAAATTATATAGATTTTTATGTTTTTTACTAGTGTAGTGAGTTAGTTTTTGCTCCTAGGTCATAGGCTTAAAAGTAAAAAAATCTAATACCGAAGTATTAGAAATTTTCTTAATTGTTTTCTGTGATGATTTCTGCTTTATCATTTAATCATTCTAAAGCATTTGTAACATTAGCTACTTCACCAATAATTGTGATGATATCATCTTTTTGAATAACTGTGTCCCCTGTTGCACGCTTAAAGGTATTACCTGTCTTAATAAGCACAATTGTAATTCCCATTTGAGATAGGTGAAGATCTTTAATTGCTTTATTTTCGAGTTCCTTATTATTTACTTTAGTTGAACCAATAACAAAGTTGCCACCTATTTCTTGAAGGTTTTGTGAGTAACGGATAAAGTTTCTATTTGTAGCGATTAAAGCTGCTCTCATTCCTGATTCAAATTCTGGGCGAATAATAACATCAACACCTATTTGTTTTAGCACTCTCGCATGACGCTTAGAAGTTGCTCTAGCAATAATGTTTTTAACTTTAAGTTCAAGTAATGCAGCTACAATTTCAATGTTATCTGAAACTGCTACAACAACTGTTTCGGCTTGATCTATTCCGAGCGATTTAAGTGTTCTTGTATCAGCAGCATCTCCGATAACAATCCGATCTACTTCATCAGCAAATAGTTTAGCTGTTTCTTGATCTTTATCTAGGACAAAAACACTTTTATCCATTTTTAATAATTGTTCGATAACTGCTTGTCCAAAACGACCAGTACCGATAACCACAATATCATTTTTATAATTTAATTTCATATTTTCTCCTAACCGATAGCTACATCAGCATCGACATATTCAAATGTACGTTTTCAATTCTTCTTACGTTTTCAAACAAGAAGAGTTGATGAAATTCCAAATTGTCCAATAAACATAACGATGATTAAAGCTAATTTAGAAACTGTATTCAAGCTCTTAGTAATACCTGAAGTAAGACCGGTAGTTCCAAAGGCACTAGCTACTTCAAAAATAATGTTTTGTGTATTATAAACTTCATTTGCATTATATGCATCAGACATTGTTTTAATTGCACCACCATAATCTGTAAACGATGAAAATAGCACTAAGGAAGCAATAACTATAAGAATAAAAGCAATTGCAAGCACTTGAGAAGACATATTAACTGTTTCTTGATTAATTGAACGTTTAAATAATCTAACACGTGGAAGACCAAATAACACACGAACAATTCCCATGATGATTAAAGCAAAAGTAGTTGTTCTAATTCCTCCACCGGTTGAAGCAGGAGCAGCACCTATAATCATCATAAAGATAAAGACAAATGTTGAACCTTGAGTAAAGTGCTTAATATTTACTGTAGCAAATCCTGCACTACGTGTTGAAAGTGATGTAAATAAAGTCGCAAATGTTTTATCAAATCAATTTCCATATAGCTGTTCTTTAAATAATTCAGAGTGTTTAGCTAACATATCATAAGATTGAATTGTGTCTTGATTTGCACCACTTCTAAATCATTCAACATATTGATGATGGAATTTTGACATATCAGCAACATTATTATATAAGTTGTCTGGAATGTAATATTGATTTCATAAGGCGTATGGATTTTGTGAGCTTGCTTCAAATCCAATCGAAATTAAGAAACCTACTAAAAACACTAAAACATAAGTTACTAAAGAAATCTTGGTAAAGATAGAAAAATGATATGGAGATTTTTCTCTTCTAATTTTGCGTTTAACTCAACAAGAAAGGTCATAAAGCGCCGGATATCCTAAACCACCAATTACAAGTAAGATAATAAAGCAAATTTGTAAGAAGTAATTTTGATAATAAGGCATTAGACTATTTGAAGACATAATATCAAATCCAGCATTATTAATTGCTGATATAGCGTGGAAGATACCAAACTTAAGTGATAATAAGACATCGCCTTGAGGAGAAATAAAGTTTTTAGCTACTTCTTCACTATTTAATTGCCCATTTCCTAGCATCATTTCAATACCAGTAGTGTGCTTAGGAGTAGCAAAATAAAAGTAAAGAGTAAGTACTATGCTAAAAAGAAAAATTGAAACAATTAGAAACTTAATTGATGAAATTATAATTTGAGTAATCTTAGTGATATCTGTACCACCACGCTCACTTTGGATAAGTTTAATTTCACCTAAAGAGGATGATTTCTTTCCAAAAATAAAGTTGATAATGAAGAATTTTAAAGCAAAGATACCAACACCACCAGCTAAAATCAGGATAGCTATTATAGCTTGACCAAAATCATTTCACTGAGTAAAGGTATCTTTTACTACTAATCCAGTATCACTAAAGGCAGAAGCAGTAGTGAAAACAGCATCAATGTATGAAATTTGTTCTGTAGCTTTCGGATTTTGAGCTCAAGGTGAAAAGAGTAACAAACTAGAAACTAAAACAATTAAGAAATATACAAATAATAAGTATTTTAATTTTGAAACATTAGATTTTCAACGTCAAAATCTAATAATACTTTGTATGAATTTAGAATTGATAATTTTACTTTTTAAGTTGTACTTAAATCGCTTCATATTTCTCCTGTAATAATTGTTTTTAGTTATATTAATATCATTATATTAAATTTATATGTATATATAAATTAAATATAAGTTAGCTAGTTTAAATAAATAAATACTTTTATTCCTATCTCCTAGTACTAAAAATATAAATTAGTTAGCTTAATTTTAAAAAAATGAAATTTTTATAGCTAATTTAATTTAATATTTGCCTTAGAAATCATTTTTATAAAAAAATTCACTCGCTAATAAGTGAATTATTATTAATTGAAAAGCATTATTTATTTTTTGCATTATTCATTGATTTCATAATTTGTCTAATTTGAGATTCACTTGCTGTTCTTCCCATTTGTTTAAACATAATACGAATCATTTTTTCGTTAATAGGTGGATTTTCTCTTAGTTGTTTTTCAAATACTCTTTTAGTTACAAAGAATGTTACTAAAGCTGCTGCAATACCAACTAATAGAACAACTCCAATTATCATCCCTACGAATGCACCTGTAGACATATCAACCATATTACCTCCTTAATGTATGTAAAAATTATATATTAGATTTAATTTACTAAAAACTTTATTTTATATATTAAAAATATGATTTTCCAATAAAGGTCTAATTTTAGTTGTAAAACAAGGTTTTTTAATTTTAAATGTTATTGTATATCATAATATAGTTTTTCTCTCATAAACAGTTACTAAAATGTATTTATTAGACTTATCAAATACTACCGTGCCAATCTTGTGTTGTTGCATATTTTCATTTTGCTGTTGTGTTTTTCGATATTAGATTTTAATTACCTTATATTTTTATTCGTTACAAATTATTTTTTTCTTATTCATTTTGTTCGTGACTATCAGATAATTAAAGTGGTTCATTTCTTTATACTTTTTTATGTTAATTTTTAGTCTTGATACAAACATAAAATCTTTAATTTTTCTCAATTATAAAATAGATTTTTGTGCTATAAATAAAAAGATAAAAGAAGGATATATATGAAAAGAAATAAATTTAAATTTTTATTACCTATTTCAAGTGTTACAAGTATTATTGTACCTGCTGTGGTGGTTTCAGCATGCAATAATGTTAGCGAATCAAACCAAAATGATGATATTAAAAATCTTAAGAAGGAACTTGATGATTTAAGAGGACAGCTTAACGAAAAAATAGATCAAATCACAAGTTTAAATTCAAATATCGCAAACCTAAATAACAATATTTCATCTTTAGAGAGCCAACTTGCAGATTCTAAAAGAGAATATAATGACTTAAATTCTAAGCTAAATATTTCTAACGATAAAAATAAAGCTCTTTTAGAAGAATTAAACAACGCTCAAAACAAGATAACTTTACTAAATAATCAAATCACATCATTGCAAAATGAAAAGCAAAATTTACAATCTCAATTAACTGATCAAATTAATTCATTTAGAAATTTACAAAGTGAAAATACGAAGTTAAAAGCTGAAATAGAAACTTTAAAGAAGAAAATTGAAGAGCTAAACAAAGAAAATAATCAAAATCAAGCTCTTTTAGAAGAATTAAATAAAGCTCAAAACAAGATAACTTTACTAAATAATCAAATTACATCATTGCAAAATGAAAAGCAAAATTTACAATCTCAACTAACTGATCAAATTAATTCTTTTAGAAATCTACAAAGCGAAAATACGAAATTAAAAGCTGAAATAGAAGCTTTAAAGAAGAAAATAGAAGAGCTAAGCAAAGAAAACAATAATCAAAATCAAGATAAACCTACAACTAAGCCAGAAACTAGTCCAGATCAAAATCAAAAACCTAGCGAAAAACCAGACAGTAAGCCAAGTGACGAAAATGATTTAGGAAACAAAACGCAAATGTTTTCTCTTATAAAAAATCCAACAGTTAAAGCTAATACTCAAAATTTTGACTTAAAATCTTTCGCAACCGTAAACAGCTCTTATGAAGCAAAAGAGTCCGATAAAAACGTTACTTTTCCAGCAACTTTAACTGTTAAAGGAATAGATTTGCCAGCATTTCCCGGAACTGAAAAAACTCAAATTGTTAATGATATTACATTTAACGATAATCCACCATTTGATAAATGAATTACAAATAAGTCTTTTGGTGAAGAAAAAAATTATTTCTTTACTAAAAATACTGGTAATTGATACGACACAAACAAATGGTTTAAAGGTGATGATCCTTTTGTTATTGATGGAAAACATATAGGAGGATCTGAAAGATTATTTGGTAACGGTGGAAGTGATTCTAGATGCTGTTGAGCAGCTGCTGCAAGCAACCAAATGATGTGATGAATTCAACAAAATAGAAAGTATATAGATGAATATTACAAAGTTTATCCAGAGGATATAGTTAAACTTTTAGATGGTAAAGATATCAGACAAAGTTATGATGGAACAGATTATTCACCATTTTTAAATTACTTATGTGAATGATTTAATGACAGAAGTGGATATTCAGTATTTGCAGATAAATGAATGTTATCTGGTGAAAAAGATGCCAACTTTGATAATCCTATTAAATTCGAAATGCAAGAGCAAGCTAAAACATTCAAAGGATTTTTCCCTCATTTGTTTAATACTGAAATTGCGAACTCATTAATAGATTATAAAAAAATAGCTGGTGGAATTAACAATGTGAATGAAGTCTTTTCAAATTATGTTAAAGATGCTTTATTAAATAACTATGCTGTTACATTTGCAATCAACCCTCAAGCAAGATATAACCATGCTGTAACATTATGAGGTGCTGAATTTGATGAAAATGGAATAGTACAATATGTTTATTATTCAGATAGTGATGAACTTAATCAATCTATGTTTTTAAGACAAAAAATTCAAAGAATGAAAGTGCTTTATTCTGAAGATAATCGTACAATGAAGCTTTGCTACACAACAGACACTCCAAGTTATTATGAAGGAATGCCTGAAAACGAATACAAGATATACAAGAAAAAATGAGATAAAGAGTCTTGAGTTGTACTTTCAGTTGAAAAATTTAGTTTAGCACATGATACTTGACAAAAATGATATGAAGAAAATTTAGGTAAAAAAGATACTGGTGTAACTATAAGTGTTATCAATGGCGATACTTTTGATGTATCTAAAAAAGGTGTATACAAAATTAAATACCAAGGTACCGATCAATTTGGCAACACACAAACACAAATTGCTTCAATTACAGTTGAATAATTAGATTAGTATATATTAGAAGAAATTTTTAGACACATTCCATATTAAAAGAGGAATGTGTTTTTTATATCTCTAGAAAACGATTTACAATAGAGCAAAAATTAAAGTGTATTTCACTTGCATGAACAAATGGTATCAAAGATGCTAATAATTCATTTGTGGTTTGATATAGCATAGGAAAACTATAAAGAAATCTAAAATATAAAAACACCATATGAATGTTCTAAACATATGGCGCTATATTTCTTTTATCCCAATATATTAATTCATAGATCAATTTTATTTATATTTAATTTCGCTGTATCTATCTTGATTAAATTCTTTTAAGAAAGCTACTAGCAGATCTTTAGCAGCTAATAAATCTGATATTGAACAAACCCCAATTGGTGAGTGTAAATATCTTTGTGGTAGTGAAATTGTAAGTGTAGCAGCTCCACCACGAGCATATTGAAGTTCGTGAGCATCTGTTCCGCCACCCATTGAAACAAATTTATATGCTGGAATATTGTACTTTTGAGATACTTTAACAAATTCATTGATTAGTCCTGTATCCATTAAGTTTCCACCATCTTTAATTCTTAAGGCAGCACCTTTAAATAATGCTGTAGTACCAGGTATAGTTCCGATTGTATCATGTGAAGATGTTGTGTCTAAAGCAATTGCTACATCAGGATTTACGATTGAAACTGATGTTTTAGCTCCACGTGTTCCTACTTCTTCTTGAACTGTACCAACTAAATAAAGATCTACATCTAAATCTTCTTTAGCAATTTCTTTTGCTAGTGTTTCTAATACTGTGACACCAGCTCTATTATCCATTGCTTTACCACCGATAAGATCTTCGTTAGCAAATAAAATAGTTTCACCACTCATTTGTACTTTATTTCCAATTTCGACACCAGCTTCTAGTGCTTCTTGTTCATTTTCGAATCCAAAATCAGCATATAAATCGTCATTTGAAACAGCTTTACCTACTTTTTCTCTTTCCATAATATGAATTGATGTGTGACCAAATACACCTAAGTAAGTACCTTTTTCTGTAATTAATTTAGCTTTAGTTCCTACAACTGTATTAGCTCATATACCACCAATAGGACTTAAAAGTATTTGTCCACTTTTATCAATTCTTCTTACAATGTACCCAACTTCATCCATATGTGCAGCTATCATAACTTTAGGTGCATTAGGATTTTTACTTGCTTTATGGAAAATTATTGATCCCATTTTATCTCTAGAAACTTCATAACCTGTAATGTTTTTTCTTAATTCATCAGCTACTGGTTCTTCATATCTAGACATAGCTTCTATTTCCATGTATGTTATTAATCTTTGCTTAAATTGTTTATTCTTATCCATAAGATTTTCTCCTTATTTATAGTGTTTAAAGTTTATCAAATTCTAGCTTAAGTGATTGTAAAAAGTAATTTTAAATAAATTATTTGTGATATAAAGTTTGAAAAAAATACAAAAATAATTAAAACACATAGCTATTAAAATATTTTAAGTTTTATTCAATAGGTTTTTAAATAATGTTTTTTTAAAATATTAAAGCCTACTTAAATAGCTAATGTTATATAGTGCAATGAATTAATTCTAAAAGTTGTTGCTTGTTATCATTCATTTATTTACTATACATAACATTCAAAAATAATTAATTCGGATTTATTAGACTACTCTAATAATTAAGAATAAAAAATGATTTCATATTCAAAATGCAAATACTAATATTCTAAAAAAATATAGATAATTTAATTTTTTAAAAATATTCCATCAATTTTGAATAATAAATACATAAATTTAAGTAATGTGGAAATTTTCCATAAACATGGAAATAAATTATTTTTTCCATGTTTTTTATAGATTTATAATCGTTTAATAAAATGCTTAATATAATAAAAAAGGAGATATATGATAAATGTAGAAGATAACTTAAGTAATCTATTAAGAAATAACAAAATTGTTGTACACGGTAGCTATGCATTAAAAATGTTAAATTTATTGAATAGAAAATGTAATGATATTGATTTGCTAATTATAGATAATATTAATATTATTGAAAATAATAAAATATTGGATTTTTTTTCCTAAAAAATACAATTTTGATTTTTACTATCGAAATGAATTTATTGCAAAAACAACTTTTTGTGGAAATGTAATTGAATTTATGCAATTTAAAAATATTACAGAGGACATGATTATAAATAAAGAAGGGATTAAATTTCTAAAGCCTAAATGAATATTTGTATTTAAAATATGTCAATTATTTACATCAAAAATTATAGAGTTACGAAAAGGAACACATAAAAATAAAATAATCCAAACAATTGATGATTTAAATTATTTGCTTGAAAAATTGAATTTAAAAGAAAAAGAAATCATTTTTTTATTAATAAAAGCCATCCTTATAAATTTAAAATTTGAAATTTTTACTTACTACACTTCTCCTTATTTAGAGATATATAATTTTGAATCTTTTTTATCTGAATATCTTCATTTAATGTCTAATAAACTAATTAATTTATTGAAATATGTACAAAATAATTTGAATTTTAAAGCATTTACAAGAAAAATATTTCTTTTCTATCAAATATTTAATTTATATTTAAACAAGAAATATTTAAACGATAAATGTGTAAAGAAAAATTTTGGATATTGTTTTCTTTATGAAAATATAAATACATGTATTAATGATTTGTTATTTCTAAATAAACATTTGAATAATATCTGTGTTTTTAAAGCACTTAAATCAATAAACCAGCAAACATATCTTGATTTTAATGAAATAATTAGTATCTATTTTGACATCTTTATAAGGAGGTAAAACATGATTCAATTACAACAAGAATATACTTCGAGCGAACAAAATGATGCATTCAATAATTTGAACGAAGAAGACAAAATACAAATATTATTATTTGTAGATTTTTTATCACAAGTTAATTTAGAAGCAATAGGAATAAAAAATGAGCAAAAAAATCAACTAATTTTAGATTTAAAAAATGAATTAGAATACGAGGAAATGAAAAAATCATTAGAAACACGTAAATACTTTTATCAAGCACGTTCAATAAATAAACGTGATCAATTTTACATTCAGGATTTAACAAGATATCTAAGAGATGCTATAAAACACTTGAAAAAAGGAAGAAAAGATATGCTGATAACAGGATCGATTTATCCTGGAAAATCTTTAATACCCGGAATAGGAAAAGTTGTTATAGGCTTATTTTCTCTTATAAAAAGTATTTGTACAATCGCATTAAACCCAATGGAAATTGGTTTATCACCAATAACAATACCGAATAATATAAAAAATATAGTTGAGGGTAGTATAGATATACATAAATTAACCCAAAAAGAATATGATGTTTATTCAGATATAGTTCAAGAAGCAATAAAATATATCGAAGATAAAGTTGATGAAATGGATAAAATGATAGAAAAAATGCTTAAAAAGAATTCAAAAGACTTTGAGGATAGAATATTCCAAGCCGATGCACTTGAACAAATAAAAATTTGAATTTCAAAATTTAACGAAATGGTTAAAGACATTACAGGCATTAAATATCAAAAGACATTATTAGATAATTACATTTATTTTATTGATATTTTAATTTGAGATAATTACCATTACAATAGCTCATCAGCAAAAAGTTCCTCATTGTATAATCCAATATTAGGAGATTGATATGATCCGTACTAAAAACAAAAGCAATGATTACATTTTTAAATATGCAATTATGATAAAGAACATATTTTGATCAAATATCGGTATAACAATTGCTTTTATTTGTTTTATCATAATTTGAATATGTTTACAAATAACGGGTTCGTTTAAAGATAAAAAAGGCTTATATGTTTTATATGGAGCTTTAGGAACAGTCGCTTTAATATATTGCACATCTGTTGTTACTTATTTTGTTATAGGTTATATAGCAAGAAAGAAAATTTTGACACAAGATTTGGTACAGATAATTTTTGAAACAAAAAGTCTAAAAATGACTAATTTATACAAAAATTTACTTAGATGTATGTATCTATTTAAATACCGTGAAAAATTAGTAGAACATCTCAATATCACTTATGAAGGTGACGAATAATTATGGATAATCAACGTATAAAACTTAAAAAACCAAGTGATTTAAGTATTTATGAAACAGTTTATGCAATTTCGATTTCACGAGCATTGTTAACTTCGTTAATAGTATCATCTAGTTTCTTATATGTTTTGTTATATGTTTTAACAGAAGTTGCTACTGTTGATGGTTCTAAAGCATACTTTGGGTTATGAATATTTAATGAAATTTTTAGTATCATCTATTTTATATTTGTTTTTGCTATTTTTGATTATGGAAATTTATTTTCTAGATACAAAAATATAATTTTTCCTTGAGATTCTCAAAAATTCTCGACAGAAGCACTTATTTACTTATATCTAACAACAGAAAGCTTTATTCTAGAAAGATATATAGTGACTTTTATGAGAAAACAATTCGGCTCTAAGCACTATTTTAACTACATTAAACATTATTTATTGCAAGAGAAAAATAGTTAATGTCTAAGATTTTGGATTAAACAAATTTTTATTAACACAACGCTTTTATTAAAATATAGTAAAAGTGTTGTGTTGTTTTTATAAATAATTAAACATCCATAGAAAAGATTTGGTCAAATTAAACAATAATGTAATAAAGCAAAATTAATGTGATATAAAATCCACCCTTTTTTATTATAAATAATAAAAAAGATTACCTTTTTAACAGTACTGAGCTGATAATGCACTATAATACAATTATGAAAAAAATATACTTGCATACAAATACTGAATATTCATTCCTAAACTCTGCTATTAGAGTTAATGAATTAACTAAATTGGCTCAAGAAAAAGGATTAGATTACCTTCCTTTAACCGATATCAATAATCTATATGCATTGCAATATTATTGAGAAGCTCAAGCAAAAACAGGCATTAAACCTTTAATTGGCCTAGAACTTAATTTGCTTGAAGGTTTTACTGTATTTTTATTAGCTAAAAATAATGATGGATACCATTTTTTAAATCAATTAATATTTAAAAATTCTAAGCAAGAACCTATTTCATACTTTGAATTAGAAAACGAAAATGTATATGTTATTGATCATGAATTTTTGGGGCTAAAAGCTAGAGGAATAAGTGTAGAACGCTATTTAAATAACTTTTATTTAAATGCTAAAACTCCACAAGAAATTCAAACAGTATTTGCTCCTTGCAAGAAAATTTTATATACAGATCAAAATGAGCTAATTCCTATACTAAATAATATAGGTGGTATCGAGTATCAAAATCACTTTTACACTGACTACATAGATGAAGAAGATTTTGCTAACTTGGATGATAGTGTATATCAAAATATGCTAAAGATAGCTGAAAGTTGTAATGTAACTATGCCTGATGGTAGCATTAAACTCGCTAAATACCCAGGGAATGTTAAGGAAGAATTAGCTAGATTAATGTCTAACAAAAAAGCTTTAGATCTTATTTATACCTATGGTGAAGATGTAGTTACTAAAAGAGTATATTATGAATTTGAAGTTATCAAAAAACTAGGTTTTTTAGATTACTTCTTAATTATTCAAGACATTATTAATTATGCTAAAAGCAAGAATATTGCTATAGGTCCAGGAAGAGGTTCTGCTTCAGGCTCATTAATATCTTATTTATTAGGAATTACTGACATAAATCCTCTTGAATTTGACTTACTTTTTGAAAGATTTTTAAATGTAGATAGAGTTTCGCTTCCTGATATTGATATCGATATTCAAGATACAAGAAGAGATGAGCTACTTCAATATATCAAAGATAAATATGGTGAAAATAAGGTAGCTTTAATTACTGTTTTTCAAACGCTAGCTTTAAAAAACTCATTAAGAGATATAGGGCGTTATTTAAACATCCCAATTCCAGAAATCGATAAAATCTGTAATAGCCTTAAAGCAAGTGATGAAAGTTTAAATCAAGCATACGAATACAATGAAAAATATAAAATGTTAGTTGATATGTATCCTAAATTGCATTATTATGCAAGCCAAATTGAAGGCTTACCTCGTCAAGAAGGAATACATGCTGCTGGTGTTATTATTTGTGATCGTGATATCAAAGATGTTGTGCCTGTAACATATAATGCAAACACCTTGCCACAAGTACAATTCACTTTAAATTATTTAGAAAGATTCGGGCTTATTAAGATTGATTTTTTAGGATTAAAAAATCTTACAATTCTTCAAGAAATTGAAGAATTAGTTCCTGAGCAATATCACTTTGATAATATAGTTGGTAGAAGCTATGGAAAATTTATTGATCCCGAAATTGCTAAGTTGCTCAACAAACTATTAACTAATGGTATTTTCCAACTTGAATCACCAGGTATGCAAAATGCTATTAAAGAAGTTGGAATCGATTCTTTTGATGATATTTTTGCTATTATTTCTCTATTTAGACCTGGGCCTATGCAATATATTCCTACATACGGAAGAAATAAGCAAGATCCTAGTTTAATCGAAAAACTACATCCATCATATGATGAAATAGTTAAAAATACGTTTGGAATCATTTTATATCAAGAACAAATTATGCAAATAGCTCAAAAAGTAGCAGGTATGACTTTTGCTCAAGCAGATTTACTTAGAAGAGCAATTTCTAAAAAAGATGAGAGCAAATTACACAGTTATAAAGCAGACTTTTTTGCGGGTGGTTTAGCTAACGGAATTAGCGAAGAAATTCTAGAAAAAATTTATAGCAATATTGAAAAGTTTGCTTCATACGGATTTAATAAATCACATGCTGTAGCTTATGCTTTAATTGCATATAAACTTGCTTACTATAAAGTTAAATACCCACTTTACTTTTATAAGGTACTAATTTCTAATTCATCTTCAGATCAGCAAAACATTAAAAAGTATGTTTCTGATGCTACTTCTCAAGGAATTAAAGTATATTCACCTGAATTAAATCATTCTTCAGATGTTGTTGAAATTATTAATGGAGAGCTATATCTACCACTTTTAATGATAAAAGGTGTAGGTTCTGTAGCTGCTAGCAAAATAGTGGCTGAAAGAGAAAAAAATGGACCTTATAGTAACTTTATAGAGGCTTATTTAAGACTTAAAAATCTTGCAAACTTATCTGATAGTGTGATTGATAACTTAATTAATTCAAATACGCTCAGAGAATTTGGTGGAATCAACACTCTAATGAATGCAAAAGAAAAATTTGCTATTCCATTTAATAAATTATTTGAAGACTCTTATAAGAAAGTTAAAGAAGATAAAACTGAAATCTTGTTAAATTACATTAAAACGCAAGGTATTAATGATATTGTTATTGAAATTATTCCTACTAATATTGCTGAAGAAATGAAACTTGAAGCTTCACTTTTAGGTGCAGTATATAACGCCTTAAGTGGTGTTAAAGATCAATTTGGATATAAACAAATTGATCAAGTAAGTGCTACACCTACTTGAGTTAAATGTTTTATGTCTAAAGTACAAAAAGATCCTAAAGGAAGACCTAGAGTTTCCTTAATTGATAATAGTAAAAGTATTATGGCTTTTGGCTTTAGCTCACGAGCTGGTGAAATACTAAATACAACCGAACCACGTATGATTCTAGCTTTATTAAAATTATCAAAAGCCAATTACTACACATTTATAGATTGAAAAGAGATTAAAGATGAATAATAAACCTAATTTACACTTATTAATTGATGGAAACTACTTAATGTTTCAATCATTTTATGCCAGTTCTTATGGAAATCACCAAAACATAATGAGATCATCTAAGGGTGTTCCGACTAATGGAATCAACTTATTTATGCATCAATTAATTAAATTACTTGATTTTTACAAGCCTACACATATCTTTATAGCTTTTGACTCACAACATAAAAGTTTTAGACACGATATGTATGATAGCTATAAAGCAGGGCGTTTAAAAGCACCAGATGACCTTTATATCCAATTTGATATTATCAAAGAATTATTAAGCAAACTAAATATCGCTTGACAAGAAATGGCTGGATTTGAAGCCGATGATTTAGTTGCAGCTTATTGCTACAAAATCGCACCTGAAGAAGATAAAATCATCTTTTCACGTGATAAAGATTTACATCAATTAATTAATCAACATGTTAGTGTGATAGAAAGAGATCCACACGGATACTCACTTCTAACAGAAAAGAACTACTACTTTAATTATGGTTTTCATCCAAATCAAGTAGTAGATTATAAGGCATTAGCCGGAGATACTAGCGATAATTTAAAAGGTGTTGAAGGTGTCGGAAATAAAACAGCTATTAATCTTCTTGAAAAATTTCAAACTGTTCAAAATCTATATAACTCACGTGATCAGTGAAAATCATGCTTAACTAAATCACTTATTAATAAACTTACAGAAGGTGAACGTGATGCAATGTTCTGCCTAAAAATGGCTAAACTAAATCCAAATATAGATGAATTTAAGACTGATAGTGATTTATATTTATTTAATCCTACTTTAGAAAATGCTATGGATCAATTAAAAGAATTAGAACTTAAAGAAGTTATTGGAAAAATAACCTCAAGATGATAGCGATAGTGGGGCGAATTGCTTCTGGTAAAACAACTTTTTTATCAGCTTGCAAACAATTAGGATACTCAACATTTAACTGTGATGAGTATGTTTCTTACCTTTATAGTTCGGACCAAGAATTTATCTCATTAATTGAGCAAAAAATTGGTCCTTTTTTGATTGAAAATGGAGCAATTTCTAAAAAGAAAATAAAAGTTTGAATGATGCAAGATTTCTCTTCATTTCAAAAGTTGCAAAAAGAGGTGTTTTTAGCGATAAAAAACCACTTATTGCAACATAAATATGATTTTGTTGAAATACCTGTTCTTGCGAATGATTTTGTGGACTTTTCTGAACTTTTTACTTGTATATTTCATATGCAAATTGATGAGTTTACAAGATCAAAATTTAAGCTTTTAAAAGGTGTGGATAACTCAATAATTCAATTTTTAGACAACTTAAACGCCTATAATTGAGAGCTAAACGATTTTTTTAAAAATAAAAGGGTTGTGCATATCTTGTTGGATAAACGTGATAATTTAGAAAAAATATCAAAACTAATTCAAGAGACAAGCGAACTTCTGTAAAATATGATTGCTATCAAATATTTTAGTGTACTAAAAGGAGTGAAAATGGACCTACAATATTCATATTTTGCAATCGAAAAAAATGTCGAAATTACTAATGATGATTTAGTGAATTTCAGAGAGTTTTATGGTCCATTTTTAGGATCTAATCCTATCTTTTTGTACCAATATTTATTAGACTATGTTAGAGATAGTCAATTTAAACGTTTTACATACGATTATTTATCATTAACTGTATTTTTAAACATGGATGAAGCAACTTTATCTAAAGCTAGAAGACAATTAGAAGCTTGTGGTTTAATTAATGCTTATGCTGACCATAATAAAAAAATTATGATCTTCTCATTGCAAAAACCATTAAATGCTTTTGGAATTAAACAAAACCAATTAATTACTGATCTTCTTAAAAATAGAATTGGTGATGAAAACTACAAAAATATGATTATTGCTAAAACACGTCCTACTTCATATAAAGATACTTTTAATGTTGAAGATGTTACAGCAGATTTCTTTACAGAATTTGTTGGAGATTATTCTACAAAACAAAATGTAAACTCAAATATTTTTATTGAAGATGTATTACGTTTAGGAAAAATTAGAAAAAGTAATCTTGATAATCAAAAATTATCTTTCTCATCAGCTACTAGACTTGAAATTGGTAACATTAAATATTCAAATGAATATGAAGCAATTTTAAAACTTGATTGTGTTGCATTTGCTCAACAATTAATTAATGCTGAATTAGAACCAAGTTATTTAGCTACATTGCAACAATGAAGTGATAAAGTGCAAGATGATAAAATTATAAACTTAATTTTATTCTTATCATTCTATCATTCTTCAAAAGCATCAGGTAGACCTATGAAAGAATGATTTAAGCATGCAGGAAGCATGATTAATGAAATTCTTCAAATGAACTTACTTGAATTTAAAGTAGTTGAAAATTACTTTGATGGTAAAATCAAAAATACTTACGATCTAAAAGTGTTCCAAAAGAAAGAAATTCTAAAATCAATGTTAAAGTAAAAGGAGTTAACTATGAGTGGAATGAATATACCAACTGCATCATTTGACTTCCTTAACAATAAAAAAATAGACAAAGAAACATTGTTGTCAGAAGTTAAAAAAGAACCTTTACTTAAAAAATTATTCAAAAAATTAAAAGTCTCAGATTCGGAAATCTGAGATTACTTTAATTATTTTATAGACTATAAAAATCAAATTCTTAATCCAAAATCTTCTCCATACCTAATTGACTTTTTACGTGAAAAAGATGGAAGACTTATTATAGATAAAAAACTAGCACATAATGAAAAAGGTGATAGATTAAGACTACTAAACAATATGATGCTGCAACATATTTCTTCACCTTTTTATGACTTAACTTTACGTGATTTAGATATAAATGATAATTTATATTATGAACTTGCTGGAATTAAGGCTGAAGTTATTTTTGGGCTTGAAGCACAAAACAGAAATTTATCATTACTATATGGCGTTTACTTTCACGGGGCCGCTAATAGTTATAGAGTTAAATACCTTTCAGCATTAGCTAATACTTTTGCTTTAAGTGATGTTCATGTGGCTTATGTTGATATTAATCAATTAGATGAGTGAGCTAAACAATTAATAGGAAATAATGATGATATTAAATATTTAGTGAATGAACTATCAAATGTTCCTGTACTAATTATTGATGAAATAGGTCTTAAAACCTATACTGAATGATTTTTAGAAACTATTTTAGTTAAAGTGCTACAAAATCGTGCTCAAAATAAATTACTAACATATTTTGGATCATATTATCCTTTAGAGATGCTTGCTAAAACTATAGCAACAACAAGAAAAGGAAATACTTTAACATCTATCCCTAAGCCTTTATTAGATAAAATCATTCACCTAATAATCGAACTTACTAAAATAGAAACCTTTATAGGTGTTTAGAAAGGAAGTGTATGAATAAATTAAAAATAGTTTTAGCAGGAACACCTGAATTTGCTGTTCCGATATTTGAAGAAGTCATTAAGCATTTTGATGTAGTTGCCTTAGTTTCGCAACCAGATCGCCCTGCAAATAGGGGTTATAAACTACAGCCTACTCCAACAAAGCTTTTAGCAGAAAAATATAACATACCTGTTTTTCAGCCAAATAAAATATCAGAAATTTATGATGAATTAGCTGAATTAGATTTTGATATCTTTTTAACTTGTGCATTTGGTCAACTAATACCAGAAAAAATACTTAAATTACCTAATTTAGCTGCCTTAAATGTTCATGGCAGCTTACTTCCTAAATATAGAGGAGCCGCACCAATTCAATATGCATTATGAAATGGCGATGAAGTTACTGGAATTACTTTAATGTATATGGTTAAAGCAATGGATGCTGGAGATATGATTGTAAAGGCTGAAGTTAAAATTGAACCTACAGATACTTCAGACATCTTGTTTGATAAACTTTCACACCTAGCAGCAAGCAATATTGTAGTGTGATTAGAAAATTTTGCTTCAAGAAAATATCAACCTGAAGTTCAAAACGAAGCTGAAGTCACTTTAAGTCCTAAATTAAATAAAGATGATGCTTATTTAAAACCTGAATTAGATGTAAATGAAGCATTTAACCGTATCAGAGCATTTTCATCAAATCCTGGATGTTACTATATCATAGGCGAAAAAAGAGTAAAAATTTATTATGCAAGTAAAGAAAAAGTTGCTAATGGTATTAAATTAGACTTTGCTAACGGTTCTTTATGAGCAACTGATTACCAATTTGAAACAAAAAAACGTGTAAAGGTAAATTAGACACCATATTACTAGTTTTAAACTGAGATAAAAGAAGGAAATAATGTATTTCTATTACATCTTTTATCTCAGTTTATTTTTGCCTATTTTAAGGATTTATTAGTTTTAAAACTAATAAAAATGTTTATAATTTAAAAAGTTATTTAAAGGAGGAAAAATGATTTTTGACAAACTATCAAATATCAAAAAGTATGACGTATCAAATTCAGCGATAAAAGCTGCGCTTGAATTAGCTGCTAATGCTGATTTTGATGACTATGAGTATGGAATACACGAGTTTAATAAAGATATTAAGCTTGTCAAACGGAATTTTAGCCCCTTATTTGAAGAAAATTATGGTGAACTACACGATCATACCGTAGACATTCACGTTTATTATCAAGGCGATGAAGATATTTATTTTGATTCACACCCTACATATAGTTCTAAAGATATTTTAAGCAGAAATGAATCTGCTGATGTCTTCTACATTAAAGCACCTGAATATAGTAATCAAGTAAGATTAAACAAAGGTACATTTGCTTTATTCTTTCCAGGTGAATTACACAAAATTACATTTGCAAATAAGCAACTAACTAATAAAGATAAAATAATCATTAAAGTTAAATATTAAGGAGAAAATGCTATGCATTCAATTAAAAAATTTATATTAAAACCAGGTTTCTATGATACTTGAACAGATGTTACAGTTAAAGGATGAGTATCAACTAACCGTGGAAACAAAAAAATTCGTTTTATCGAGGTAAACGATGGTTCTACAGTTAAAAACCTTCAAGTAGTATTTAAGGGTGAAATCTTTGATTTCGATGTTTTAGATAGCTTAAAACCAGGTTCTGCTATTGTTGTAAAAGGAAGTTTACACGCTACACCTAACGCACCACAACCTATTGAACTAGTCGCCGATGAATTAGTTGAATACAAAAAAGTTGATGAAGACTATCCAATTCAAAATCAAGAAATTAACTTAGAAACATTACGTGAAATTCCACACCTAAGACATAGAACTAACTTATTAAGAGCTATTATGCTTGTTCGTTCTACATTAGCTCAAGAAATTCACAAATTCTTTATTGCAAAAGATTTCTATTTAATGGCTAGCCCTATTATTACAAGTAACGATGGAGAAGGAGCTGGAGAAACTTTCTTAGTATCAGATCCAACTAGTCAAGATCCATTTTTCGGGAAGAACAAAAAAGCAACTTTAGGGGTTACAGGACAACTTCATGGTGAATCTTATGCAGTTGGAATGAAGAAAATTTATACATTTGCTCCTACATTTAGAGCTGAAAAATCTAACACAAAACGTCATTTAGCTGAATTCTGAATGATTGAACCAGAAGTCGCTTTCTATGATCTTTTTGATGTTATTGCTTTAGCTGACGATATGCTTAAAGTAGTAATTAGAAACACAATGGCTAAAAACAAAATGGAACTTGAATACTTAGATTCAGTTACAAACAACGGATTAATCGAAAGATTAACTCACTTCGTTGAAACACCACTTAAAATCGTAGATTATAAAGAAGCGATTGCTGAACTTCAAAAAGTTAGAGATATTTTTGAAAACAAAGATATCGAATTCGGACTTGATTTAGGTTCAGAACACGAAAAATACCTTACAGAAAAAGTTTATAACGCACCTATTGCAGTTATTAACTTCCCTAAAGACTTTAAAGCTTTCTACATGAAACAAAATGAAGATGGTAAAACTGTTGCAGCCTTCGATTTACTTGTTCCAGGTGTAGGTGAATTAGTCGGTGGATCACAACGTGAATCAGATTACACAAAATTATTAACTAGAGTTAGAGAACTAGGAATTGATGAAAAAGACCTAGAATGATACTTAAACTTACGTAGATACGGTCATATGTTAACATCAGGATTTGGACTTGGATTCGAAAGACTTGTTATGTATGTAACAGGAACTGAAAACATTAGAGAAACTATTCCTTATCCTAGAACAACAGGAAACATTAAAATGTAATTTAAAGCATCCAATCGGGTGCTTTTCTTATGTAATTGTATAGAAAAACACCCTAGGATATTTCATAGGGCGTTTTAACATATTTTATTTAGCAACTAGCATCTAATCACTAGTTATTTTCTCTTGTGAGAAACAATTAATATCATAGCAGCTAATCATAAGATAGAAGTTGATATTACAACATATGCTCATCAAGGCATTCCGTGTGAGGCTGCTTTAATATCTTTAATAATTGTTGATTTCACTACAAGAGGCATTTTTTGTAATTCTTTTGAAAGTAGAATGTTTTGAAGTTGTTCTACTTGTTCTTTAGTGTATTTGTTATCTGGAGTATTAAGAATATCAAAGTATTTGTTATCGTTTAAAACATTTCCAAAATTTAGGTATTCTTCACCATTTTCTGTTCCAGATAAATTATTAATAGCTTCGTTAAATGCTTTTTGATCTTTATTTTGAAGAGCGTTAACTAAATTAATAATATTATTAGCTTCTAATTTAATATCATCAGCTTTTTCATTAAATGTATTAGCTAAATCGCTTGTTAAAGGATTATCATCATTTGCACTAGCTAATGCTTGAATTGCATTTTGTAAGTTATTTAATGCATCTTGATATTTACTTGATTTTGTATTGCTATTTTTATATGCTTTTAAAGCATCATTTAAGGCATCAAAATTATTTAATCCATTTACTAAATTATTAAGAGCATCTACAATTTCTGGTTTAGCGCTAGCTGCGATCTTATTAATTTGTTCTTGGATGTTGTTAATTTGATCTTTAGATGTAGCTGGAAGGTTATTAATAATGTTTGAGATTGCATCTTTAACACCATTAACTTCATTTCCTAGGCTTGCATTTTGTTTAATAGCATCTTGTAAAATCTTGTTAGCTTCTTCAAATGTTGTTGCTTTATTGAAGTTTTCTTTAATAGTATCTTTAACTGCTTGGCTTAAATTGTTAAGTTCACTAAGCACTTTATCAACATGTGTTGCTGGTGTATTATTAACTTCATATTTAGTATCTGGGAACTTATTAATTTCATCAGCTAATTTTTGAAGATTTTCAAGTGCTGTAGCTAGATTATCTGTATTAGTTTTATCGCTAGCAGTAACCATTGAATTAACAGTATCTAAAGCAGTTTGAGCATTTTTAATGGCTTCTTTATAAGCATTTTGAAGCGCTTCAGGAGCATTAACAAATTGGTTAGAGTTTTCTAATGCTTTAAGGTTATTTAATTTAGTTTCTGCATCTGATTTAATCTTATCAAGATTTTCTTTTCCGTTAAGGGCAGCTAAAGCTTTCTTAAGGTTTTCTAGATAATCATTAATTTCACTTGCTTGATTTTCTCCAACAACTGTTCCTGTATCTTTCTTAAGTACATTAAGGGCTTTATCTAAGGCATCTTTGTAAGCTGTTTTTAAATTATCATCAGCATAAGTGTATTTAAGTGATGTAATAGGATCGTTTTTAAGAGTATCTGAAAGTGAATTGATATAGTCAGATAATTCCTTCATTTTATTATCTAGGTCTGTAGCATTTTGAACAATAGCATCTGCTGCTTCTTTCATATCTTCAGCAGAAATATTGTAAGTCTTGTAAGCTTCTTTTAGTGCATTGTTAAGAGCTTGCATTTGAGCATTATTAAGGTTTTGTTTTTGAGCAATTACATTTAAAGCATTATTAGCTTCACTAGTAGCTTTAACAGGAGCTACAAGTTTATTTAATGCTTCTGGAGTTGCTTCTTTATTATTTAATAATTCCTTAGCTTGGTTTAGAATTTCAGGATTAATGTTTTCAACATTTTGATCTGGAGAAACGAAGTTTTCTACAGCATTAGCTAAATCGTTAGCATTTGAAGCGAATGTAATATCTTTAAGTCCATTTACATAATCCATGTAATTTGGATTTTCAGGCATTGTTTCATATTTAGCTAATGTTTCCTTAAGTTTGTTTGAAGGAACAATTATTTTATTAGCAATTGCTGCTTTGATTTTAGCTAATTTATTTTCAAATGCTTCTTTAGCATCATTAAATACTTTGTTATCAGCCTTAACTACAGTATTTAATTCATCAGCAAATTTATCATAGTAGTCTTGACTTTGAAGTGGATTATTAGCTGCTTCTTGAGCTTTATCAATAGCAGCTTCAAGGGCAGTTTTAATTTGTGCTGCTTCTTCATTTAAGCTTTGACCTTCTTTAGCTGTGAATTTAGCTAAAGCATCCTTAGCATTTTGAAGTGCATTATTAAGTTTATTTGCATTTAAAGCTGTTTGAAGCTTGTTAGTTGCTTGATAGTTAACTTCAGGAGTATTTGCATCAATTGTTTTTGCTACTTCTTTAGCATTATTTAAAGCTGTTTGAAGGTCATTAGACATAGGTTCAGATGAATTTTCAGCTTGATTAATAAGATTTAATAAGTTGTTCTTTCTTAATGCTTGTAGAAGTTTATCAGCTTGAGTATCAAATGTAGCTTTAGATGCTTCTAAGTAAGTATCGTCCTTATCTTCGAGCATATTTTTGCTTTGGGTTAATAAGGCATTAAGTTCATCAGAAAGGGGCTTAATAGCATCTTTAGCTAAATCATAAGCTTCGAATAATTTATCTTTCTTTAAATTGCTTTCGTATTTAGCAATAGCTTTTTCTAAATCTTTTAGTGAAGCATTATCATTAGCAATAATAGCATTAGCTGGAGCTAAAGCCATTTCTTTAAATGATTCAGAATTCTTAAGATTATCACTTGTTTGATTAATAAGTTCTTGCAATTTATTTTTAGCAAGTAAGTGAGCCATCTTGTAAATTTCATCAATTAAGTCTTTAGCTTGAACACCATCATTTTCTAATAATTTTTGAGCTAGTGGAATTTCGGCTTCTAAAGCAGGAGTTTTTGTAGTTTGCTCGTTAGCTTTAGTTACTAAAAGAGTTAATTTATCTTTTAAGTCTTTGATGAATTTAGCAGCAATTTCTTCTGCTTTAGCTAATTTTTCAGCTGCTTCATTATAGTAAGTATCATCCTTATCATTTTGACTTAAAGCTGTGTTAGCTTCTTCAAGTGCTGTATTGAGTAATTCTTTCTTTTGGTCTAAAGTTAAATCTAATCTAGTTTTGTTTGATTCATCAATATGTCCATGTTCAAGAATTTCTTTAATAGCGTTTGCGCTAGCAATTTGTAAGGCTAAATTATTTTTAGCTCTAGCATTCTTAAGAAGTGTTTCGGCTTTGATAATCATATCAAGAGGACTATTAGCAAGATCTTTAAGGGTTTGTTGGGCTAAGTTATCTTTAATAGCTTCAAAAGGAGTTGTTAATTCATTTGGATTAGTAAATGAAATTGTATCGTTTTGAACACCTGTAATAGTATTTACATCTTTAATAGCATTCTTAAGAAGTTCAGAACGTGGATTTTCTTCGCTTTCAGCAGGAAGTGAAGCAACAATGTTATTCATTTCATAATAAGCTTTATTTGCTAACATTTGTTTTTCAAGTTCTGCATGTGTAGGATTTGGTTGTGATAAGTCATCAAATTTATCTGAGCTTACTAATGAAGGAATTTTAGCACTTAGTTCAGAAGCATTCTTTGTAAAGTTGTTATATAAGTTTGTTAATGCTTCATTAGTTGGAGCTACTATACTATTAGTTGTTTCATTAGCATATTTATATAAAGCATTACCATTTGTTGTTATATATAGTTCTTTGATAAGTTCAGCTTCTTTAGTGTCAAATTGTTGACTTTGCATTAAGTCAGCTAAATTAGAATTATTAGCTTTAATTAGTTCACTTCATTTGTTGATGAATTCGTCAGCATTTGAAATGGCTTGATTTAATTCGTTGCTTCTTTGATCTTCAGCTACTTTTTCTTTAGCAGCATTATTAACTTTAACAATCTTGTCTAGTTTGAGTGCAAATTCAAGTTGACTTAGAGCATTGCTATAATCTTCTGTTGTAGCATTTGGGTTAGCTAACACTTCTTTAGCACCTGCAATAATGTCTTTAAGTGGTTGAGCACTATCAGCATTAATTGTTTCAGCTTCTTTAATTTTGTCTTCTAGAGCTTTTTGAGCTTCAGAATGAAGTTGAGCTTTAGTGATAGCATCTCTAAGTTCTTGAGCTGCAGTAGCAACTTGTTCTGGTGTTAGTCCTTCTTGTTCTAAAGTGTTTTTTGCTTTTTCTATAGCGTTAAAAAGTTCACCTGATTGAAGTTTTTCATTAGCTTCCGTTGCTTCTTCAAGTGCTTTATTAAGAGGATCTTTTAAGATAGCATCTTGAAGCGCCTTGATGTTTTCATCATATTTAGCTGTTTCTTTATCATTTGCTACTTGTTTTGCACTAGTTAGAGCTTGTTGTAACACTTTAGAAGGTGTTTGAATTGCTTCAGCTTTTGCAATTTCTTTATTAAGCATATCTAACTTAATAGCATTGTTTAATTTATCTGTGGCTTCTTGAACTTTTGCACTCGTTAAATCAGCATCGTTTACTAAATTGTTTAGATCTTGGTTAGCTTCTTGAATTGCTTGTGTAAGTTCGGCACTTGGACTTTCAACTGCATTAGCATTTTGAATTGCTTGGTAAAGAGGTTGTAACATAACCTTGTTTTGTGTTTCTTTAAGAATTTGACTAAGTTGTTCAGCAGTTAAGTTATTTAAGTCTTTAATTTTATTTAAGGTTTCTTCTTTATATGTTTTTAAAGCTTCTGGAGAGCTTTCAGTTACCTTATTAAGTTCGTTCTTAATTTGACTTGCAAGTAATTCTTTTTGAACTTTGTTAGTTAAATCTTGGATTTTTTGAGTAAGTGAATAAGCATCATCTTTAGAAAGAGATTGACTTTGTGCGTTTTCTTCATTGAATGGGCCAAAAATCTTATCTGTTTCAGCAAGAGCTTTATCTAAATCAGTTTTATCACTAGAAGTTAAATTATCATAATCAACTTGATTATCTGATATTAATTGTTTTGCAGCAGTTTGAGCTTTCTTAAGTTCATTCATTTGTTCATCTAAAGCATTAGCTTCTTGAATAATTGGAACAAGTGAATCAAATGTTGCATTAGGTTGAGTTTTAAGTTCGTTTGCTTTAGCTTTTAGGATTTCTTTTTGAGCTTGTGTTAAGTGTGTTAAAGCATCTATTTTATTAGCTACAGCATCAACTAATTTATTTAGACCTTCAGAGTATCTTTGGTTGTATTCTTGTTGTGAACTAATAATCGGATCAGCTGATGTTTCTTGAGCAACCTTATTAAATTCTGCTGTTGTAACAAAGTTTTTAAGTACATCGTTAGAATTTGCAAAATCTTGTTTTAAGGTTTCATTATATCCATTTAAGTTGTTAAATGCATTTATAGCATTACCAAGAAGTGTTCCTAAATTTTCTGGATCAATGATTGCTATTGTATCTGGAGTAGCTATCTTGTTGAATGCTGTATCAAATGCTTCTTTAGATGTTGCAGTAGCATTCTTATATAAATTACTTGGGTTAGCTGTTCCAATCTTATTTGGATTAATGCTATTTGTAAAGAAGTTTCTAAGTTTTTCCATTTCAGCATCTAACTTAGAAATCGTTTCTTTAAGAGATGTGATTTCAGCTGGTGTATATAAAATTTTGTTAACTTCAATAAAGCTTGAAGCAAGTGCTTGATCTTTAGAAGTAATATTTAGTGTATCTGCATTAAATAAGTTTAAATCAGTAATTTGTTTTAGAAGTGCATCTTTTTGAATTTGGTTAATTTTAGCATCACTATTTACATGTTTTTTAAGCGATTGTACAGCATCATTAATTTGAGCAGCTTGGTAAAGAGTTGCTTGCACTTTTCAGTATCATTGAGGTTGAGTTGTATTTTTAGCATCAAAATCATTAAAGTTAATTGTTCCAATTGTGCTAATAGCATCTATTAAAGAAGTTTTATCACTTTGGCTAAGGTTTTGTAATGAGTTGATGTAGGCTTTTGCTTTTTCTAAAACAAAGTTTGAAAGTTGAACATAGTATTTAGAATCATCTGGGTTAGCGCCTAGAAGTGTATTCTTAACAGCACTAAGGTTTAATGAGTTTGTAAATGTAATTGCTTCATCAGTTGTATAAAGCTGTGTAGCATTATTATCAATTTGACTGAAGAATTTTTGATTTACATAAATTAAGAAGTTGTTAAGTGCTCTATATCTACCATCAAGCTTTTGATATGCATCATTAAGTGAAGACATAAGTGTTTCAACTTGAGTTGGAGTATATGCATATCAAATGTAGTCAGTAGGAACAGAGAATGTTGTAGTTCTAAGTACACTTGGTAAGTTCTTTTCACCTTGAGCTTGTAAAATAGCACTTTCACCTAAACTATTATCTACAATACCATTAATTTTATCAGGCACCATTTGAAGTACTTGCATTGCTGCAGAAAGAAGTGCAATAAAATCTGAATTGTTTTGAGAAAGAATAAATGTTGTGTAAGCACCTTGATCAAATGCGAACTTATCTAAGTTAGTAATTCCGTAGAATTGACCATTTAAAAATGGTGAATCTGTAAAGATTTGATTTACTAAAGCTTTAAGTGCTTTGAATTTATTTGTAAGTGTGTTTACTGAATCGTTTCAAGTGCTAATAATGTTTTGATCATCAGCATTAGAAAGATTTGCATAGTCACGTTGTACGAAATAATTCTTGTATAAATCTGCTAATAATGCTGTATATGAAGCTTCATTTAAGATTACATTTGTTTTATCTTGTTTAGTATTTTCAGCATCATCATATTTAGCAAATAATTCACTTGAATTTGTTGTGAAGGTTTGAACCATTTGGCTATAGGTATCGTAGAACTTCATAACATTTTTGTATGTATCAAGAGCTGTTGCATTAGCTTCATTATTTAATTGAGCTAAGAAATTATCAAGTAGATAAGTACCTAATTTCTTAGATACACTTCTATCTATATATGAGAAAGTATCTGTTGATGTAGGATAATTTTGAGCTTGTCCGTTAAGGAAATATTTAGCTGCAGGTTGTCATACATAGTTAACTGATGCAGATGCAACAGTGGTGTTAGGGAATATTGAAATCATATTTCCACTAGGATCTTTAACAGTAGTTCAATTCTTGTGGTTGTTAGCACTTGAAATAACTTCTATTTCTGAGTTAGTTCCCCCAATTTGGTTTTCAATTAATGAACTCTTAATTGGAGCTTTTTGAATTGAGTTTGTAAGTTCTTCGCTAATTACATTTAGGCTATATTCTTCATTAAGTTCTGAGAATTTATCGCTTTCAAGTCTAATTTGGTTAGTCATCATTGCTTGTACTAAAATTAAAGCAATTGATTTTTCTCTAGCTTCATAGTTTTCAAGTTGTTGGTTAAATTCAGCTGCAGGCTTCCCATTAGCGACAAGATTTCAAAGGTTTGCAATGTATGATTGTTTTTCATGCTTTGTAAGTTTTGTTAAAGCATTTATTTTTGCGATTGTACTTGTAATATCAGTTGTAATTGATGCATATTTTTGTTCAATGAGTTCTGGATTTAATCTTAATGTATTAGTTTCGATTTTCTTGATTGTAGTAAATTCTGGGTTAACTGTATTTGTTTTATATTGTTCAATAACATTTAAAACTTCTTGAGCTTGACCCATAACAAATTCAAATCCTATAAATGTTGCATCTTTTTGATAAGAACCAGGTATCTCACCAGTAAAGTTTTGGATATTAACGTATTTTTCGTTTGAAAGTACCGGAAGGAACTTGTCATACGTTTCTTTAGCTTTTAAGTAATTCTTATCAAGTGTAACAATTGCATTAACATATTTAATAACAGTTGCACGATCTGTTTGTTGTAATATAACTGTTTTAAATGCATTTTTGTATGCTTGAGAATAAATTGATGTTTGATCGATTTTCTTGAATGCTTCTTGTAAGAATTCTTGAGCTGTTAATGGTGTATCGGCTTCAAAACCAGTTGATTTTTCACTTTGGAGTTTGTTATAAAGAACATTATATGAATCTACAATATCCTTGATTTTTTGAGCTGTATTATTTGTATCAACTACATTGTTTACATCAGTATCGTTATATACAGGTGCAGGAAGTTGGTTTCATAAAACAAGTTTATTGTATTCAGCCATATATTGTTTTTTAAGTTCTTCAGGTGCGAATGAAAAGTTTGTAAAGTTATTAATTTTTAAGCTTGTTGCTTTATCTGTTGATAAATAGTTATCATAGTTAAGGAAATTCTTTGTATCAACAATGTTTTGATCAGTTGATGTAGGTTTCTTATTGTATGCTTCAATATTTAACATTCCTTCAGCATTGTTTACTGCTGTAGTTGCATTATAGTCAGATTGTTTTAAATCATTGTATAAAGTTCATCAACTATTATTAGTAAAGTGATTTACTTTTCAGTCGTTGTAGATAGTATTTCTAAACGGACCTTGTTGATTTTGCAATAATGTTGTATTTACATAATTGTAATTTGTTCCAGCATAAATAGAACCTTGAGGCGCTAATAAATTATCTGAAGAAGGCTCAGTAGCCATTTCCATTAGCTTAAGTTTACTATATCCTAGATTTTCGGTTTCATCTTTACCTAATCATTGGAAATCTGAATAGAAAGTAATTTCACCAGTTTTCTTTAGTGAATTAGAATCAAGGAAAGTTCCTCCTATATTTTTTGCTCCATTATTTTGAGGCATTGCATTAATTGAGTGATCTGGATTGTCAGTAAAGAATGAAGCTTCTTGAGCATCTTCTCAATCTCTTTGAAGAACAAGTTTGTTAGGATCCATGAATTCACCGTATGAATTTAACATACCTTGTGGTCATGTTGTTGTATCTGAGTTAAAGGCTAAATTGATTGTAAAGTTTTGAGTTCTGTTGTCGTAGTTGTTAATCTTAGCTTGGTTTACTAAATTAGCAGGAATGTGTCCAATTTCTTGACCATCATAAAATAATTTATATCCATACCCACTTGGAATGTAGTAATTTTGTTGCGCATTGTTTGAACCGTATGGAGAGTTGATTGCTCTTTCTTGAACTTTAACATTGATTGTTCTGTATTTTGTACGTGTATATGAAACTGAGTGAGCAGCAACAAAGTTACCTCCACCACCAATACCTGAGTTACCTCTATAACCTGTAAATAATGCTGTTATACCACCATTATTTGTTGTTTTGTATGTATATTCATTATTTCCATTAATGTTTAAAGTATCTTGGTTATCTACTGTTTCAAATTCCACTACAACTGTAGGTTGATATGAGTTATTATCTCTATATCATCATGATCCCGTTGTTACTTGGAAGAATAACATTGACCCCATATCATTAATATTTTTATTTAATGCAGAATTTGGGTTTCCCTTGTAAAGTAGTGTTCCTAATGACGTTTGTCATGGTGCATTAGGATCTCCAGTTTGGTTTGCATTACCATTAAATAAATCTTGTACTTTAGAAATGTTGTCTTTGTAATTAGGATCAACGGTTTGATACATAATGTTATTTAAGGTAAAAGGTGTATTATATGTGCTTGAATTAGAAGCTCATTGGTTATCACCAGGTATTAAATATGGATTTCTAAATTTGTTTTCGAAATCTGAATTAAGTGTAACTCTTGAAGATTGGAACTGACTAGGGCTAAAAGTTTGAACTTTAGATCTATCAGTTGGATCTTGTGGATTTGGAATATAAATATTCCCTTCATTTGCTGGCTTAGAATCATCTTTATCAACTAAATATGTCACATATCCTTTTACATTAGGCGTGTTAGGTAAACTAACAGGATTATAGTTGTGATCTTTAGCTTGAATTACAATTCTTACTGAGTTATCAACTAATTGTAAGTTTCTAGAAAGCATTAAACCATATGAAAGGTTACCATATGCATCTGGTCTATAGTTTCAGTTAGCATTAGGTAATCCATCTTTATTAGGATCAGCTGGCACAAACCAGTTGTTGAATGTTGCTCTTCATTTACGTCTTGGAGTTTTAGAAATATCGTAGAATGGTGTTTCACCTTCTTTTCATGGAGTAATTTCTTCTAAGTAAACAACACCATTATAGTGCTTGTTCTTAATTTGTGTAGATCATCCACCATTTGGTGATGTTGTATAATTACCATTTCAATTTTGATATACTTCATAACCATCCATTTTAGAATTTCATTCTAAATTATTTTTATCCATTGATGGGAAGAGGTTACCAAAAATAGCACTGTCATTTTGGTTTTGACCATTTTTAACAATGTTAAGATAGTTATTACTTGAGAAGTTACCACTAAAATCTTCATCAATACCACCGAATTCATCACTACCTGTTGCTGATACAGCTGCAACAATAGGCAGTGTAATTACGCTGGCACTTGATAAAGTTAAAACAATATGTTTAAGTTTCTTGTTCATTTTTCTCCTTGTTATATATACATATACTCGAATAAACTTATGATAACTGATTGCTATCATAAAAAATTATTCTTGTATATTTAAATTATAAATTTAAATATTAAAAATTATAAAAAGTTTTATATTGGCCATTATCTTCACATTTTTTGCCATTTTTACTTATTTACAGATAAAATGAATCAAACAAAATAAATCTTATATCTCTAAATTCTAGAATTAAATGTTAAAACTTGCCTATTACAAATTTTCTAGCTGATTTTAAGAAATATCATAATTTATGTTTATAGCTTGTATTAGACTTCTAAATTAGATCAAAAAACTCCTAAACAACTTCTTGTTTATGCTTAAAGATATAAAAAAAGCTAAACCGAAGTCTAGCTAGTTATAATTAAACCTTAAGATTATTTGTTTTTGTTAACAAATTCATCTAATCTTGCATGTTTTCTTGCACCTTTGTTAGCGTGGAAAACACCTTTTGAAACTGCTTTAGCAATTGTTTTGTGTGCAAAAGCTACTAATTCGTTAGCTTTTTCATCTTTAGCTAAAACTGCTTCTCTAGCTTTACGTATAGCTGTTTTAACACGAGATTTCATTGCTGAATTCTTTTTGTGTGCTTCTTCCATTTTTGCTATACTTTTGATTTTTGATTTGATGTTAGCCATAATTATGACCTCCCTTTTTCTAATATTTTGTATTGAAAAATCCTTAATATTATAACTTTTATTTTTTAAAGCTTATTTGATTTTTTAAATTTTATAGTCCTAGCTTCTAGTTGAAAAAGAAAAACCCCATAAGATTTACTTATTATATTAGGATAAAAAATTTAGACACTCAACACCATATGATTAGAATATTCATATGGTGTTTTATATTCTAGATTTCTTTGTGGTCTTCCTGTGTTATATCAAACCACAAATGAATTGATTAAATTATAAACTATTTCATATCCCAATTCATTTGTATTGTAGAAATCGAATAATTCTCTTTGGAATATAGCAAAGAGAAATTCTGATGGTCTATTTCTTAATGAATTTCCTTTTGGCGACATTGATTGTGAAATATTCAATGAATTTAAATAATTCTTGAATGAATTATTAGCATATTCGATGCCATGATCTGAATGAAAAATTTGGGGACTTATATTATTCTTTTGAATACAATTTTGAAGTAATTTTATGCTAGATTCAGCTGTTCTTTCAGTAGATAGAGATCAGTCTAGTATAACATCAGAGTATGTTTCTGTTATTACGTGAAGATAGTGTCAAACACCATTTATTTTCACGTATTTAATATCTGCATGCAGTATTTCTCCGAAATAACTTGAAGTAAAATTTCCTTGAAGTCTATCTAGCGCTCATACTTTATGATATTTCTCTTCTTTTGGTGGTTTATCTTTACTTTTATTTCTATATGCATTAGACTTATAATCTAGTGATTCAAAGTTAATTCTAAAGGCATAACTAGAAATTTTGTGCCCTGTCTCATAGATGTATTTGTAGTAAAGCTTATCTCTTCCGATTACATTGTTAGACAATTTAATTTGGGTTTTTAATCAATCAATAAGTGTATCATCAAGATATTGATTTATTCTATCAATTCTTTCTGCTTTTTCATATTTGCTATAGACAGATGTTCTGTTAAAGTGGAATATACTAGCTGCTAATGAATTGTTATGAAAGGATTTATTCTTTTCCTTCTTTTCTTTTATCTTCTGAAGAATAATATTAGGATTAATGCCGTGATCTTCTAAAATTTCTTCCATAATTTCTTGATATAAATCTCTATCGTGTTCATCAAATTCATTAATGCTTCTTCGTTTAGGTGGTCTACCAGAATTTTTGCCTTTCTTAGGTGATTTACCAGTTTGAGATACTAATTTTTTCATATCTGTATTATATATTTTAATTCAACGCTTTATCAAAGTATCTGCATACCGATATGGATTGACATTTCTATGTTTCTTTGCTTTAGCAAGATATGTATCCTTATACCTTTCTTCTCAAAAATCTTCCACAAATTGAATTTTTGCATATTCAATTCCATTTAACAATGTAAGTTTGATGTACTTTAATTTTTGCTCTATTGTAAATTGTTTTCTTGACATAGAAAAACACACTCCTTTCTTAAATTGGAATGTGTCTAAAAATTTTCTCCTAATATATAAGATTTACTTATAGGATTTTAAGAATTTTAATGATTATTTTTTATTTTTTCCAAATACATAAGATGCAATTCCTGCTAATCAAGTAGCTACTGAAACCACTAATAAAAATGGTCATCATAATGTACTATTATTTGAGCTTGTTTTATTAGCTGAATCCAACATAGCTTTAATTGCTGGAGATGCATTTTTGTATTCTTCTTTTGCTTTTAAGTTTTCTAAAGCTTTAGCTTCTTGGCTATTGATTTCTTTGTTATTTGCAACTTTACTTGATATTTCAAATAATTCAGGTTCATTTGCTAGAACATTAGCTAATGCTTTATTATTGTTATCTAAATCATTTAAGGCTTCTTGTAATGATTTTAGATCTTTATTCTTAATAGAATTTGCTAGTTTACTAAATACTTTAGTTTGTTTTGCACTTTGATTTAATAATTCATTTGCTTTATTTGCTAGTTCTTGATATTCATCACCTTTAACAGGAGATACTTTAGCAATTTCATTAGCAAGTTCATCTAATTCCTTAAAGAATGATTTAGCAATCTTTGTTTGATTTTGTTTATTGTCTAATGCTTTTTGATTTGCATTAATTTTATCAGCTAATGAATCGATATTAATAAGTGCATTTATTTTGCTTTCTTTAGCATTTGCTTTAGCAGCATTGATATTATTCTTAATTTCATCACTATCCATAGCTGTAGAAAGTTTATTATGAATTAATGCAGCAGCTTGATCTAATAATTTCTTAACTTCTTTATTGCTTAAAGCAACATTATTAAGAATTTCATCTGCTTGAGCAAATGTTGTAGCTTTTTCGAACTCTGTAATACCATTTTTAGCTATAGTATCTTTAAGGTGATCAGAATTTTGACTTAAGAATTTTTCAGCTGCTTTAATTCTTTGCCCATTTTCATTTGTATAAGCTTCATTTGAGAATAAAGCAATTTCTTTATCAGCTTTTTGAAGTTGAGATACAACATTATTAAATTCTTCAATTCCACCAAGTTTATCAAATGCTTCAGGACTTTGTTTATAAGCTTGAATTAATTTTTGGGCTTTTGCTGTAGCATCATTATGAGCTTTTTGTAATGCGTTCGTAGCATTGTATAAGCTATTTTCATTTGTTTCTGTAGCAAATTTAAGTGCTTGTTCTACTTTTGCTTTATTATCATTAAACACTTCATCTAATGATTTAAATTTATCTTTTCCTGATAAGTTATTTAAGGCTTTTGTTAATCCTTTATTAAGTTCATCGATTTGACTAGCTTTATTATCTTTATAAACCTTACTTGCAGGTGGAAGAATATTTCTTACATTTTGAATAGCATCATCTAAAGCTTTTTGTTCTTCTTTAGTTGATAAAGCATATTCATATTTAGATTTTGGATCATTCTTGTATGCTTCATCAATATTATTGTATGTATCACCTAAAGTCTTCATGTTTTTATCAAGTTGTTTGATATCTTGATTTAGTTCTGTAACACCATCTACATCTTGAGCTTTAGCAATATTATCTATATACTTATCAATTTGAGCTGGATTGGTATGTTTTAGATCGTTAACATCGTTAATTGATGCAACTTGCTTGTTGTATAAGTTTTGTTTTTGAGTTGCTGCCTTAATTTCTTCTGCTGTAGCTTTATCATTTGCAGAAACTTCTTCAGATTCTGTTGTTACATTATGTAATTTATTATTGTATTTAGGAACTTGAAGAACAGGAGTTTCTTGGATAGTTAAATCAAGTTCATTAGTATTGATCTTGTGTTGAAGTTTATCAAAAGAGTCTTTTATAGCTTGTATATCATCGCCATCATTATCTAAGGTGTCTTCAGCATTCTTGATTTGTGATACTAATTTATTAGATTTAGGTTGAATCTTATTTGCACTTTTAATAAGCTTATCTAAAGAATCTTTTGCATCTTGCAATTCTTGAGCAGCTTGTTCTTTAGCTTTATTTAAGTTTTCGACTCCATTTAAAGCGTCTTTAGCAACATTTAGATCTTTAATCACTTTTTCAAGTTCATTTGTTTCGTTAACAAAGTCATCTAAAGCATTATTTGCCTTAGTTTTTCCTAATTTAGAATTTAGGTCAGATAATTTAGCATCAAATGTTTCTTTCTTATCATTATCAGCTTGTTTATAAGCGATTTTTTCTTTTTCAGCTTCAGCTTGCTTATTAGCTGTATTTCCTTCGCCAATAGCTTTATTAAATTTAGTTACATTATTTTGCATGCTATCTAAATCAATTTTGCTATTTGTTCCTTCTAATAATGCTTTAGCACTATCTTTTTGTTCTTTGTTTAAGTTTTCTAGCTTATCGATAGAATTTTTAGTATTTTCTAAGTTTGTTTCACCATTTAAAGCAGTTAGTGCAGGTGTAATTTGCTCTGAAATAATTTTAGCCACTTCATCTTTATCTATTGTAGTAATTGCTTCTTTATTTAGTTTAGCTCTAGCATCTGGCTGTAAAAGATTATTTACACCTGTTTGATTTCCTTCATCAGAAAGTTTATATGCTTTAGTTTCTTTAGCATGATCTAATTTTTCAACTGCTTTAAGAACGCTATCCATATTTTGATCTAATGCTGTAGCTTTAGATTTAATTTCTGTTATATCTTTAGCAGTATTAGCCACATCTATTTCGCCTTTTAATGAGGTTTTTTGAGCATTTGATAAGTGTTGTAGTTTATCAATTTCATCTTTAACTGATTTCTTAAGTTCTTCAAGACCTTTAAGAGCAGCGTTTGCTTCATAAATAGCGTTTTGCACTTTTTCTTTTGCTTTATCTACTGTAGCTTTATCCTTATCTTTTACTAGTTTACCACTAGGAGTAAGGGCTTTAGTTTCTTCTAGAACATCTTGAATTTGTTTCTTAAGTTGTTCGCTAAAGTCATTTGCTCCATTTTGAGCATTTGCCTCTTCTAATTCAGTAACTTTTTCTTTCAGTTCTTTAGTTGAATTATCCAGAGTGCTTGCTTGAGTTACAATTGGATCAATTTCAGCTTTAGTTGATACAGCATCTACTTTATCAGTAAATTGTTTTTTAGCTTCATCAGATAGGTTTTCTAGTGAATTAATTGTGTCTTTAGCTTGTTGTTTAGCATTGTCTAATTGTTGTAATCCATCTAACACACTTTGTTTTTCTTTAGTATCTGTTGCTTTATTTTGTAAGTTTGATACTAAATTATCAATTGGAGTAGTTCCATTTGATAAATCAGCTTCTTTTGCTTCTGTAATAGCTTTATCTAGTTTTTCTTTAGATGTATCAAATGGTTCTTTTGTATTATTTGAAGCTTCTACGTAAGGTGTAGTGGTTTTAGCTGCACTAGCGCCTTTAGAAACTTGTGAAGCATTCTTGATAGCTTCATCTAATGCTTTAGCTTTATCAGCGATATTATTAGCTTCCGTAGGTGTTTGAGCATTAGAAATTAAGTCTTTAAAATCTTCTTTTTGTTTTGAACTTATGTTTTCTAATCCATTAACTTTTTCGCTAGCTTCTTTTTTAGCATTGTTTAAGTTATCATCACCATTTAAGGCACCTAGTTTTTCATCTAGGTTATCTTTTAATTTATTGATTTCTTCTTTAGACTTACCTTTTAGTCCTTTGTCTAATTCATCTTTAGCTTTATTTTCACTATCTGTTAAGTCTTTTTGTTTATCTGAATCAGATAACTCATAGTTAGGTGTTGCTTTAGTTTTTTCTACTTCAGCTATTTTATCTTTTAATTCTCCTGTAACTTGATCAAGTTCGTTTGCGGCAGAAATTAATTGATCTAAATCATCTGGATTTGTTTTCTTTTCAACTTCATCTTTAAGATCTTGTTTTTGTCCAGTAGTGAGGTTAGATAATTCTTCAATTGCTGTTTTAGCATCTTTTTGGAATTTTTCAATATTTGAAATTAGATCTTGGATGTTATTTATAGCATCACGAAGCTTGCCATCAAGTTCACTAACTTCATTAGATGTCTTATCTCTATTAGCTAATTTTTCAACATTTTCATCCATTATAGCTTTTACATTACTTAAAGCTGTTTCTAGTTCTGATTTGCTTTCAGGTGTAGCTAATTTATACTTATCTTGTTTTACAAGATTATTAGCATCACTTATTGTATATTTCATTGAGCCTACAGAACTATCTAAAATTTCAACTGTATTTAATACTTCCTCGATATCTCCAATATCTGTTTTATCAGCTACCATATCTTTATAATGTTTTTTGACATCATCAGATAAGTTTTCAAGAGTATCGATGTATTGTAAACCATTTCTCTTAGCTATTAGAAGTCTGTTATCACCATCTAATTCTGTTCTAGCAGTTTCCATTTCACTTTTAGCTGTATTAAGTTGAGAAATTGTTTTAGCTAAATTGCTTAAATCTTCATTTGTTTTAGCATTTTGAAGTTTTTGACCTAATGCAGTTAATTTATTATCGAAGTTATTTTGCTTTTCATAATCAGCTTGTGAGTAGTTTGATGTAGTCTTAATGTTATCTGAAGTAGTTTTTTCGCTTACTGCATCTGAAATAGTTTTATTTAGGTTTGCTACATTAGTTGAAATTTCATCCAACTTAGCTTTACTATTAGCTAATATCAATAATTCTTTTGCTTTATTCTTTTGTTGTTGACTTAATTGATCTAAAGTATCGACTTTATCTTTTGCCTTAGTTAAATTATCTTCACCATTTAACTTATCTATAGCAGGAATAATTTGTTCTGAGGCAATTTTTGCTACTTCATCTTTATTTGTTGAAGTAATTGCTTCTTTATTTAGTTTAGCTCTAGCATCTGGTTGTAAAAGATTATTTACACCTGTTTGATTTCCTTTATCAGCTAGTTTATATGCTTTAGTTTCTTTAGCATGATCTAATTTTTCAACAGCATCAATTACACTATGCATAGTTTCATTTAATGCTACAGCTTTAGATTTTGCTCCAGTAACTTCATGTGAAGTATTAACTTTATCAATTTCACCTTTTAATGATGTTTTTTGTGAGCTTGATAAGTATTGAAGATTATCGATTTCATCTTTAGCAGATTTCTTAAGCTCTTCAAGGCCTTTTAGAGCAGTTGTAGCTTCATCAATAGCACTTTGTATTTTTTCTTTAGTTTCATCTACTGCGACTTTATCCTTATCCTTAACTAGTTTACCACTAGGAGTAAGGGCTTTAGCTTCTTCTAGAGCATCTTGAATTTGTTTCTTAAGTTCTTCACTAAAGTTATTTGCACCTTCTTGAGCATTTACTTCTTCTAATTCAGCAACTTTTTCTTTAAGTTCTTTAGTTGAATTATCTAGAGTGCTTGCTGCAGATGCTATAGGGTTGATTTCTGCTATAGTTGTAGCGTTGCCTACTTTATCAGTAAATTGTTTTTTAGCTTCATCAGATAAGTTATCTAATGCATTAATTGTATCTATAGCTTGTTGTTTAGCGTTATCTAGTTGTTGCTGTCCATCTAGATTGTTTGTTGCTGTAGCTAAGGCATTTTCTTTTCTGTTTAAATCATTTATTAATTGATCAACATTATCAGGATTTGGAATTTGTCCTTTAGCGATATTAATTTGTGAACCTAAATCGCTTAAAGCATTATCAAATGGTGTTTTTGTACCTTCTGAAGCCTCTTTATAAGGAATAGTTGACTTAGTTTCTTCACTAGCTTTTGTTTGAACTTTTTGAGCTTGAGCTATAGCTTTATCTAATTTATCAGCATTATTTACTAAAGCTTGAATATCTGATGGATCATTCTTTTCATCAATTTTGTTTCTAAATTGAGATTTTTGTTCAGGTGTTAGATTTTCTAGATCATCTATTTTGGCTTTTTCTTGAGCTTTTAGATTTTCAAGATTTGCATTTCCATCTAATTTTTCTAAAGCGTTTTGAATGTTTGCATTTAATGCATTTATATCATCTTTAGATTTATTAGATAATTCTGCTTCTATAGCATCTTTGGCAGCTTTTACAGCTGTGTCTAAGGCATTTTGTAATTCAGGTGTAGCTAATTTATATTGATTATCATTTTTAGTTTCGTTAGCTGAATTTACTTTTTCTTTAAGTTCTTTTGTAGCTGTATTTAAGTCATTAGCATTATTAAATGCTTCATTAATTGCTTGAACTGTTTTTACTTTATCAACTTCAGCTTTTTGTTCTTCTTTTTGGGCGTTGGTTAAGTCTGATAACTCTTGAATTTTTGCTTTAGCATTTTCTCTTGCTTGATGTATATCACTAGCTTCTTTTAATGCCTTAGTATTTGCTTGAGCAAGAACATTAGCTAATATTTCTAATTCACTTGATTCTTTAGCGACTTTTAATTTATTATCCTCTAATACTTCTTTAGCATTGTTTAAAGCTGTTTCTAGTTTGCTTAAAGTATCATCTGAGGCTAAATCATAGTGGTTTTCAGCTTCTGTTTTATCTGTTTCAACTTGAGAGATAATATCTTTTAAAGCTTCTGTAGATTCATTTACGTTATTTGCTTTTTCAACAACTTTATTAGCTTCTTCTAAAGTAGATTTAGATTCTAATTCACGGATGTAAAAATCTTTTACACCTTGTGATATATGATCTAATGCATTAATTTTAGCTTTATTAGTTTCAAGATTATTTGTTCCATTTAAAGCTTCTTTAGCTGTATTTAGTTCTTCTTGAGCATGAACTAAACTAGATATTCTATCTTCTAAAGTCGCTAATTCATTATCGTTTTTAGCGTTTGCTAGTTTAGAACTTAAATCTGATAATTTTTCATCAAATGTTGCTTTCTTAGAATCATCAGCTTGCTTATATTTAACTTGTTCTTTAATAGATTCAGCATCTGTATTAGCACTTTCGGATTGAGAGATAGCACTATCAAGTGCAACAACTTGAGACTTTTTAGCATCTAATTCTGCTTTATTAGCTGTGTTTTCTAATAATGTTTTAGCTTTTTCTTTTTGAATTGAAGATAAATTATTTAAGTTAGTAATTTCGCCTTTAGCAGTTTCTAAATTATTTGTTCCATCTAATTTAGCTATAGCTTGAGAAATTCTTCCAGCAAGATCGTTTACATCATCTTTATTAGTTGTTGTAATAGCTTCCTTGTTCAATTTATCTCTTTCACCATTATTTGTTAATGCATTTACATCGCTTTGATTTTGTACAGTTGCAAATTTATAGTTATTTGAAGCAACTTGTTTATCTAACTCAGCTACATTAGCAATTAATGCACCCATTGAGTTATTTAATTCCGTTGCTTTTTCAATAGCTTCATCTAATTGCGCTTGTGTTGTAGTGCTATCAACTTCGTTATTTAATTCTTCTTTTTGTTTTGATGATAAGTTGGCTAAGTTATTGATATCAGACTTAGCTTTAGATTTCTTAGATTCAAATTCACTTAAAGATTTTTGCACTTTATCAATAGCATTTTGAAGTTTTTCGTTTGTATTTGTTACAGCATTGTTATCTTTATTATCTTTTAATAGGCTATTATCTAATAACTCTTCAGCTTCTGATATAGCAGCTGAAATTTCATTAGTTAATCCTTGCTCAAAGTTAGCTGCACTTGGTTTATTTTGTAATTCTTTAAGTCTATTTAGGTTTTCTTTTAACGCACTCGTTGCTTTATCGAGACTTGTACCCTTATCAACAATAGGTTGAATTAAATTAGATGTGTTTACGCCTTGGATTTCGCCTTTAAGTGATTCTTTCGCTTCATTAGATAAGTTTACTAACTCATTAATTTTATCTTTAGCGCTGTCTTTCTTAGCTTGAAGTTGACTTTCACCATCTAAAGCACCTTGTTTTGTTTTAGTGTCTTCAACTTTAGAAGTTAGATCAGATACTAACTCTTCAATTGGATTGCTTCCATTTGAAAGATCTACTTCTTTAGCAGCAGAAATCCCTTTGTCTAAATTATCTTTAGATTTTTCAAATGCTATTTTAGTTCCTGCAGAAGCTTCTGTATATGGAGTTGTTTTCTTAGCTTCATCAGCACCTTTTTGTGTTTCTTCGGCTGATTTTATAGCATCATTAAGCACTTTACCTTTTTGCGATATTTCGTTAGCTTCTTGAGGTGTTTTTGCTTTAGAAATAAGTTTTTCTAGATCTTCTTTTTGCTTTTTGCTAATGTTTTCTAATTTTTCAATTTCTTTATTAGCTGTTTCTTTAGCATTAGATAAATTATCTGAACCATTTAATCCATTTATAGCTGTTGCAAGGCTTTCTTGAAGCTTTTGAATTTCTTCTTTAGATTTGCCTTCTAATTGAATAATTAAAGCTTTATCAGCAACATTTATAGCATCATCTAAAGCTTTTTGATTTTGCTCATCAGCTAATTTATAATCATCATTTTCTTTTGATGCTTTAGCTTCTTGAAGTTTATCTTTAAGTTCTTTAGTTGCTTTATCTAATTCTTCAGCTTTTTTAACTTGTTGAGCTATAGATTCTTCATTATTGGCTTTCTTAACTTCAGCAATTTGTTCTTCTTTTTGTTTTGAAGTTAAATCTTCTAATTTATTAATCTTTTCGATAGCATCTTTTTGAGCTTTTAATACTTTTTCAGCTTGCTCATTTAATAATTGACTTGCATGAACTAATTTTTCTTTTAAATCATTAAGTTGATCTACGTTTTGTGTAGGATCATTTAATAATTTAGTTTCATCTAATACTGCTTTAGCATTGTTTAAAGCTTGCTGCAAGTCATTTTGAGCTTGAGATGTAGCTAAATTATATTCAGGTTCAGTTACTAAAACTTCACTTGTATTAACTTGATTTTTTAATGCCTTAGCAGCTGTATCAACTTGAGTTGCTGTAGCTTTTACTTCATTTATTTCTTCAATAGATGTTTTTTGTTCCACTAAAGCTTCATAATGTTTCTTAACGTGATCTGCATCAATATTGACTAATGATTCAATATCTTTTTTAGCTTGATTTTTAGCTTCATCTAAACGAGCATTTCCATCTAGAAGTATATTTTCTAAAGCTTCTTTAGCATTAGATAATTCTTTTGTAGCTGTGGCTAAGTCATCTAAATTAGCATTTGCTTTAGCACTATATAGTTTTTCCTCTAATGCACTTTTAGCTTGTTCGTATTGAGATTTCTTGCTTGAATCAGCTTCTTTATAATTAGGTGTTGTTTTTACTTCATTAGCAGTTGTATCAGCAGAAGTAGCATCTCCGATTGCTTTATCAAAGTTTACAATTGCTGATTTTTTGCTATCTAAATCATCTTTTGTAGTAACTGCTTTAATAATTTCTTCAGCCTTAGATATTTGTTCAGGTGAAAGATTTTCAAGTTGCTTGATTTCATTTACAGCTGAGTTTACTAATTTTTCAAATTCAGTATCACCATCTAGTGCTTGTGTAGCTTTCACTAATGCTTGAGCTTTTTTACTAATTTCACTAGCATCTAATGAAGTTTGTTTTTCTTTAGCTAATTGACTTAACATATTTTCTGAAGTTAAGGCATCAAATGCGTTTTTAGGAGTTTCACTAGCTAATATGTATTTATTAGTTTTCTTAACTTCATTAGCACTTGATATAGCATCAGCTAATGCTTTCATAGCTGTATCTAGGAGTTGAGCTTTATTAAAGGCAGAAGTAACATCATCAAAAGTTTTAGCTTCATTAATGTTTTGAGCTAATTCTTCGCTTTGTTTTACTGATAAGTTTGGATATGTAGCTAATTGAGCCACTTTAGTAGCTTTAAGTTGTTGAAGTTCTTTATATTTATTATTAATTACTTGAGAAATTTCTTTAATTTTATCTTCAACAACCTTAATTGCTTCTTTATTTTGATTTACAATACCTTTTTGCATTGTTTCATCGAAATTAGACTTAATAAATTCGATATCAGCATCTAGGCTTGCTTTTTCAGCTTGATTTGTTAGAGCTTTATACTCATCACCATTAATTAACTTATTTAATTTGTTTAACTCATTTATAGCTGCACCATAAGCATTATTGATATTTGAGTATTCCTCAAATTTACTATTGACATCAGCTGTTGAATTTAATTTGCCAATTTCATCTTTAAAGGTATCTTTTAATTCTTGAGAAATATGTGTAAATTCATCAATTTGAGCTTGCTTTTCTTTAATTAATTCTTTTAGTTTCTCTTCACCATTTAATGCTTTCTTATCATTAGCATATTGTGTTTGAGCTTTAGAATATTTCGCAATAAGTGAATTAGATGCTGATTCTTCTTCATTTGGAGTAGCATCTGCAAATAATTCAGCAACAATTTTAGCGCCTTGTGATGCTAATGAATTAATTAATTCTTTTGACTGTTGATTAATTCCTTTTAAAGATGCAACAGTATTATCGTAGTTATCTTTTAGAGACTTATCAGCATCTAAATAATCTCTAGAAGCAATAACTTGAGGGTGGTCTACATTTACTAAATTATTAACATTAGTGATTTGTTCTTCAAGTTTATTGTATTTGTCGGCAGTATTTCTTGCTTTAGCAATATCGCTTGTAAGTGGTAGGTAATCCTTAAGAAGTTTTTTGCCTTCCTCATCATCAAATAGTGTGTAGTTGCTTTGATTAATTTGTTGATTTAAAGCTTCTAAATTTGAATCACCATTTAATAATTTGAATTGTTCCTTATCTTTTCAAGTATTGTATAAAGATACTGCTTTAGCATCTAAAGTAGAAATAGTATTTTTGTTTAAGTCCGGATTATAGCCAACAATTTCGTTATATTCTTTTTCAAATTCTGCATATGCTTTATCAAAATCATTTTTGTTTTTATCATCTGAGAATTTGTAATTATTAGATTTTTTAATTTTTTCAATATCTAAGAAATCTTCTTTAATTCCTTTAAGTTTTTGTAGATCCTTTTTCAATTGTTCTAATGAAGATTGTAATGATATAACCTCTTTAGCATTATCCAAACCTTCAGCCTCATTATTTACTTTGTTTATGATGTTTTCACTGATATTATGACTTGTTGTCGCTTCTTCAGCAGCTTCTTTGAATGCTTTAATAGCTTTATCAAATTCTTCAAGTGAATCATAAATAGATCTATAGTATTCATCAATAAAGTCATTTTCAGATTCAACAAGCGCTTCCATTGCTTTAGAACTGTCGCTTGAAGATTTGTTTAAATCTAAAGTGAAAATATCACCTAATGAAGCTACATTTGGATCTGTTTCTAGCATCGAAGAAATCGGATCTGATTTAATTCTTTCTTTAGTAAGAACATATGAAGCAATTGTTTTATCTAATTGAGCTTCATATTCTTTAATAAACTTATCTTTATTTTGATGCCCATTATTTGGATAATAAGTAAGTTCCTTAACTTTTTCTTTATATGTGCTTACAGCTTCTTTATAAACCTTAACAAAGAAGTTTTGATCTAATATATTGCTTAATTCAACATCGGACTTAACTTTATTATTTTCTGAATTTTGAGCAGCAAATTTAGTTGCTAAAGCTTTTGAATTACCTAATTTAATTCTTGCTTCAACTAGAGTATTTAGGAAATTAGTTGAATCAATTAAAGCTTCTTTATCTGCAAGTTGTTTTAAAGCTTCTTGAAGAGCATTTAGGATTGTTTTTAGTTCTTCTTGAGCATTCACTTTTGCTTCTGAAGCTTTTGATTCATCACCAGCTAGATATAACTTATTGTTATCAACTAAGAATTTATCTAGTGAGTAGTTGTATAAGGCGTCTAAGTAACCTGAATTATTTAATAAGACAACATCCTCTACTTTAGAAATATTTTCTACTGAGCTTTGTAATTTAGTAAATAATTCATTAATAAATTCTTGTCTCAATGATGAATTATTAAATTTACTTTGTGCATTATTTTTAAGTGTATTTCAGTAGTTAAAGTTATTTTCTTTAAGTATCTTATTTAATTTATCAGCTAAATTTTCATCTTCTTGAATTTTCTTTTCAATAAATTCATAAATATTATTAGCTGGTTTGATTTCAACACCACGAATTGCTACATTACGCATGAAATCAGATAAATATGAGCTTGTATCAAAATTACTTAATGAAGTTGACTTAATTTGAGCTATTTTATCTTCATTTAATTGTCCTGTTTCAGGATCGTATCAAGACTTAATTCCTTCATAATCCGAGTAATATCCTCACATATAAAGAATTGTTTCAATTTGCTTATTAAGAGGAATAATTTTAGGATCATCACCAGGACTTAAAGAATATGCATCTGACTCATCATTGATTCTAGCTACTAAAGTATCTAAGTTATATTCGCCTAGTACATTTTCGCCTAAAGATTCACCATATCCTAATAATTTAGTGATTTGTTTATATTCTTTAGAATCTTTATTTCTAATGTTTGCTACAAAACTTTCAATAACTTGATATCTAGCATAGTTATCTAAATATTTATTTACTAACGTTTTATAATTGGCAACATTTGTGTTTTCATTTAACACAACATCATGCAAGTATTCTTCTAATTTAGATGTATTTTCTGCTAAAGCTTCGTATTGAAGTAGTCTAGAACTTGAATCGATTTGCTTATTATCTAAATTTGAAGCAAGATTATATAATGAAATGTTTTTCTTAATTAATTCTAATTTTGCATCAATTTCTTTAGTGATTTTATCAAAATTGCTTTGACCATTCATTTCAGCAATTAATTTTTTAAGGGCTGAAAATTTTTCATCTAAATTAAGTTCTTTAGGATTGATTTTAATATTATCGTTTAATAATACTTCTCCATTATTTTGAATATTAACTTTTAAATTATCTAAGTCAATATTAGATGCTTTTGTAATTTCAGCTAACAGTTTATCTATTTCAGCTTTATTATCTGAAAGTCTATAGTTAACTCCATCTAGTAAGCTGATTAAGTCTTGTTTTTTATTCTTGTAGTAGTTTAATTGAGATATATGTTTAATTAAATCTTGTCAAAATGTTGAATATAATGTTGAAGCTTTCTTTGAATCGTATTGAGTTTCACCATCAAAACGATGTTTAAATCAGTCTTTTGCATTCATCTCATTTCTTATCGCACTCTTTTGTTGAGTAGTTAGCTGTGTATCATTGTACAATAAGACTGATTCTCATTGAGATCTTAATAATTTATCATCCAGAGCATCTTTAGCTAATTTATATTTAGAAATTGTATATGAAAGATTACCTGTTAGTGTACCTGTAGCTTCATCAAATTTAAACACACTTGATTTAACATCATAGCTAAAATCACCTCTTTGATCCATGATTGGTTTTAAAGTAATTCCATTTAAATCATTTAAGTGTTCAGTATTGAGCTTAAAGTTTCTTAATGTAGCTTTAAATTCTTTTCTTTCTAAAGTACCAGCATTATTTCTTTCGCTGTTTTCTCATTTATAAGTTAGTGTATCAATTAAATTTCCATCTTTATAAACTTTATATCCTGTAACAGTAGGGAATTCGTCATTATACTCTTCGCGTCTTTGAAGTTTTTCGGTTAGATTAATATTGATACCACGGTTAAAAGTTCTATCTGCATAAGAAACATTTAATGCAAAGTGTTGGTTATTACTGTTACCCATTTCTTTAGGGTCTTTTTCTTTTTGCACTTTATCTCTAAAATAATTTCCTTCTGGCTTATCAGAGTGTATCAGTCCCATAACAAATGACGATTGATTCATTTCTTTTTGTTTTTTATCTAGATAAGCCGAACTAATAAAGATATTCAGGACAATACCTTTCGTTTAAAAAATTAATGTATTCGTTTGGACTCATGTAATTTAAGGTTTTAATTGGTCTCTCACTATTTCAATATTCAACATAATTATCAATTAATTTTTTTACATATTTGATATCAAGCTTATTGATGTTATATTGAGAGAAAAGCTCCTCACGAATTCTTCCAAAAATATATTCTATTCATAAATTATCATTTGAATGACCTACTCTACCCATAGATTGTTTTACACCTATGGATTCTAAATAAGCTCTTACATTCTTTTCAAAATATTGAGCACCGTGATCGGTATTCATTATTTTTACATTTAAATCTTTCAATTTTGTTATATCTTTATAAACTACATTTGCTGATTGGTTATCACTTAATGTATATGCAATAATCTTGTGTGTTTTAATATCAGAAATCATATGCAAATGATAATGTTTATCTTTATTTTTTATAATCATGAAATCTGCAGAAACAGCTTCAAAAGGTTTTAATTCTTGACGTTTTTCAAAATCTACAAGATATCCAAAATCATCTTTTGTATTTTTCTCTTCTTTGAACTTTTTAGGCTTATTCTTAGTGCTATTTACATATAGGTGTGAGTTTGACATTATTTTAGATACGGTTGGTTGTGATATATTAATTCCAAATTCTTTTTTAATTAAGCCAGAAATTTTATCTGATCCTATATTTCCTTTGTGAAGATTAAAAACTTCATTAACTAAAGCAATCATTTCAATTTCAGTAACCTTTGAATCTTTTCTTTTCTTGTAGCCAACATTATTTTTTCTATCGTAAAATCTTGAACGAGAAATACCAAAAAGTTTGCATAAATTATTTATAGATGCACCACAATTATTCTTTTTGTTTTTAATCTTTTCAATAACTTCTGAAACCTTATTATTTCGTTCTTTTTTGGTAGAATCTTCCCCTAATAATTCATCTAATAACACATTTAAAATAATTTCTAAATCTTTTTGGGAGATATTTGTTTTACCTTTTACATTACGATCTTTATTCTTTTTCTTACCTGTATTCATACTTTTAAAATATCTTTCTTTATATTTTTTATTGTTATAAGTATTATAAGGTAAAAATTCAATAACTTTTCTATTCGTGTACCTTAATGTATTCCGTTTGAACTGATTAAATCAATGTTTGAAGGTTTTTGCTTCAGTTCACCCATAATCGAGTTCTTTTTTATAAATTTCTTTCAATTCTACATCTTGTGTTAAAAGCATTAATGATTTAGAAAATCTACTAATTCTATGTCATTGTCCCATGATATTTGTACCATTTAGTTGTCCCAGATACCTTTATTAATTCGAGCATTTGAATAAATATATTCTCTTTCTTTTGTTACGGTTCCATCTGGATGTTCAACCTTCTTATCATCATATCCATCACCAATCATCACATCATTGTATTTTTTACGTGTTTTGAATTTAATTGTTGTTAGAGGAATAGGTCTTATGTTACCAGCATATCTATTTTTGTCTAAAGCTGAATAGTAATTAAAGGCGAAATAAGTTCCGATATTATTGTCTAGTGGATTATAGCTTTTACCAAAAACTTTTTCTGAGTTATTATATTTCTGTGTATCAAATGCAACACCTGCACCTATACCAAAATATCTATTATAATCATGGCCCATATTAAGTTCTCAGTCAGGAATCTGTGTTCTACCTAAAATTGTATTTATATCATAAGGAGCAAAACTTTTTCAGCCATTTTCCTTTCCATAGTCTTTTTTATCAGTAGTTATAATTTCTATAGCATCTATACCAGGTCTTTCGTCACCTATTTCAGGGATTATTGGTATAAAGAAACTATTTTTATCATCCCCTCCATACATTCAATTACCTTTTCTTAGAGAACCTGAATCAAGAGGAAATTCATATTTATATTTATTATCAGCTTTACTATTAATATCTCTTACAATGTAGTTATCTATAGTATCTTTTTTGTCATCAGGTCATAGATTAAAAGTTTGATCTGCTGAACTATCAAATTTCCCATTTTTATCATTAAATCTTAGATATAAACCATGTTTTCCTTGAACATATTCATTTGTATCATACATAGTTCCTTCAGCATCATATCCTGAATGTCTTCTTCTATCGGTTTCATTATGAATTTTAAATAGATGATCATTATTACCTGGTCAGATAGTTTCATAATCTTCAGTACCCATATACTCCATTTTGATAGATAATGTACCTGGCACAATTTCTAAGTCATTAGAAAGTGCGAACCCATATGTACGAGTTCCGAAGACATATTCGTTTTTTCATCAGTTGTTAGAGTACATTGTCATTACACCATCAGTCAATGTACCTGATTCATAAATTAATTCTCAAGTTTGCTCATCTTTATTTCAATCATCTTGAGAAGGTTTATTAGCAAACTTTACTAATCTTTCTGCATTAGGAATACCTTTGTTATTTTCAGTTGTTTCTGAACCAAAATCACCATAATCATTTCTGTTTGAAAAACCATAGATCTTATTTGTTACGTTTTCATATTCTTTTTTGTTATCAAATCTGTTCGCATCAACCACTACATCTGGAATAAAATTTTGTTCTACTGTAGTTACGGCTGCAGATTCAGTTTCATTTGAACCTGAAAATAAGGCTAAAGGTAAGGCAGAAATAGCTGATGTTGTCGCTAGTGTTATTACAGCTTTCTTTAGTTTTTTATTTTTAGATTCACGAATATTATTTGGTTTCATATATACTCCTTTATTTATAAAAGAATTAAATTACATTAATAATTATATTAAATTTTTAATTTCATATCTTGTTTTGCAAAACGTTCCACAAATTTAAATCTTTAAATTATTTTTTGAAAAAATCAGTAAAAATATCCAAAAACATAGATAAATTATGTTATTTTTATGAAATATTGTCTTTTTGAAATAAATTTAAATTTTTGCATTTTTTAATAATAGATAATTTAATAAGCATTAATCCGTAAAACATAAGGATCAATTTATAATGAAAGTAAGGTTTTTATAATAACAATATCTGCATACTCAAAACATACTTTTTTAGAAAAAAATGCGCTTATAATCAAGTTATAAGCACATAGATTTTTATATTATTGGGTTCTATTATTTTAATTACTTGTCGCAGGGTTATTTGTTACATAAATACTTGCTGAGCCAGGAATTTGAATTGTTTCATCAGAACCATCTTGACCATTAATTCCTATTTCTAATTGATATTGTAATTTAAAGTCTAATCTGTCGTATTCACCATTAGATAGTTTAAAATCATTAAATTTAACTAAATTTAGACTCATAGAATTAATTTGGAAACCATTTTGATTTGGACCAATTAATTTTGTCGCTAGATCTATTTGGAATGGATCGTATTCATCACCTATAACACCTGTATCGCCATTAAATAATGCATTTATATAAATTTTTTTATTAGCAGGGCTAACACTAATTCGATCACCATCTTGTGAGCCTTCTACATCTCTTATTATTAAGATATTATTATTAGAGAAAATACGTCTAAATTCAGGACTTGTTGAAACAATTTCATAATTTTCTTTATTTTCCACTTTTTTATACTGATCAATTAATTTAACAAGGTTTTTGTTGCTTTCTTTTAATTTTGCTGAATTAACTACAACCACAAATATCTTTTTCAAGAGTTCTGGTGATACTTTTAAAAAGCCTGTAAGCGTTTCTTCTTTAAATGTACTTGATTGATATTTTTCATCACTTCTATTTCCTTCAAATGATAAAGAAATATTCATTGTTAAAGTACCATTTATATCATCAGCTCTAAAGTCAGATTCTAGACTTATAGGAATTTCGTTATATGTATCAAATCCATCTGTTATAGTAAATAATTCACTTGTTAGATCAACGCCTTCTAATTTTCTTCCTTCGAAATATGAAGCATAATATTTAGATATTTCCATACCATTTTCATTACGTTGGACTTTATTTTTTAAAACATAATTTAAGTAATCAGTTTCGTTATAAGAAAGCCCTGATACACTACGTTGATTTGATCCGAAAAATGCTGCTTTGGTAACAGATGTTGGATTATTACCTTCAATCATGGTTCAAACATTATAATCAATGTTTATGTCTACTACATAAGCATCTTTGTTTTTAACAACTGTGAATTTTTTAATATCAAAGTTATTATTTGTTAATAAATCATTATTTTCACCATTTGAATATATACTAAAATCACTTAAATAAGGCTTAATATCATTATATGGTTTATTTATAAAGTATTCAGGTTGTTTTTTCTCAGAAATTATTTTATCTGTATTAAACTTAATTGTTATATTTGATACAACTTCATAAACATATAGTCCACTCAATTCAAATGTTATGTTCTTTAAATCAACATCCTTAAATGTTCCTTCAACACCGAATGATAGGGTTCCTTTTTCATCTGAAAATGATTTAACTAAGATTTTATTTATCTTATAATCTTGATTACTGAATGATTTATTATTTATAGCATTATAAACATCATAAGCACTCATTTTATTGCTTAAATTTAATAGTTTTAACAATTCTAAATGTTTATTAATTGCTACACCATTATGATTTCCACCTTGTATTGAATTAACATCTATATTTGCATTAGGATCATCTCCTTGAGGATCTTTTGTTCCACCATCAGAAGGATTTTGCCCGTTTCCATTTTGATTTTCTGACCCACCATGTTGATTATTATCAGGTTTTTTAGTTTCCTCACCTTGAGTTGATTTGTTTGCACATGCTACAGCTGTTGCTACTGTTCCAAGCCCTAATAAAGAACTAAAACCTAAAAAGTATTTTTTCATTTTTCTCATAATATAACTCCTAATAGAATTTTTTACTATTATACTTTAGTAACATATTATTCCAAATTTACTCCAGCACTAGAACATAGGGAAAAATAATGAAAAAGTGCTTATAGTTTTACCTATAAACACTAAAAATTAATATTTATTTCATCTAATTATCATAATAATAAGTGAATTAAATGTTTTTGTTAATATAAAAATATGTCTTATTCTGTTGTTTTCTTCAAAGTATAAGTTATGTCGTATGTATATTTAATATCATTAAAATCTTTTGATATTAATTCATATTTTAAGTTTAATTTGCCTGAGGCATCATCTGCTGTTACTTCAATTAAATTTACATCGAATAATTCTTTATTGTAGTTGTAGAATTTAATTCCCTTTGCCTTAGCTTGTGATGGTAATAAATTAGCATATTCTACGTCAGAAGTAATACTATTTATAACGTTTGTATATTTAAATAATTCGTAGATATTATTCTTTTTCTTGTTTTCGCTTGAAATTACAAGTTTTTTATTGAAGTAAAGGTCTTCAACCAAACGATTTCATTCGTTACAAATATCCATATTAGTTCAATTATATTGATATATAAGAAATGGCGGATTCGAAGCATATCCTTGAATTTCGGATTCTTTATTTTCAATATAATTTGTCATTTTGTATTTGTTAATCGGATTCATATTCATTTCATTCGATTTAATAAAGCTCTTAAAAGTATATATATTCTTTTGTATTTCAGGCATTAATTTAGTTTCAACATAATTTTTGTCAAAAATAATGTCAGTTCCTATAGTATCTCATGCAACACCTATTAAGAAAGATATATTTCTTAATTCTGATTCCATATTATTTTTTAGCCTTTCAGCAATATCATTAAAATATTTCAAATTACCAAGGTTATTTTTTTCAATCATTTTAATAAATTGATCAGCTACATCTCTATTAATTGCTTTAATAAAATCACTATCATTCTTACTTGCATCACTTATGTTGCTTGAAATTTCAGTCGAATCATCTGTATTATGATTATTCGGATCTAATTTATTAATAAATTTTTCAAAGGAAGGTGTATAAATAGAATCATGACTAATAACATAAGATTCATTTCATTCAGGATGGTTTTTCATTATTTTAATTTTATTAATTCAATCTTCTATATCAGATTTAGGGCCTTTATAATTTTCTTTGTACTTATTAATAATATCTAATAAGTATTCTGCTCATACTTTGGCAAAATCCAAATTATCTAAATTGTATAATCTATTTCAATAGTCTTTTGATAATTCTAGAGCTTCATGTTTTAATTTTTCTATTTCGTGATTATCTATGTTTTCAATCAATAGTTTAGAAATAATTTCATTAGCCTTTTTATAATATATTTGACCTGTATCATTTCAATGTTTAACAGTTACGAAATCAAGCATTCCTAGGATCTCCTTAATTTGAAAATCTCTATATTTAGGACCATCCGTAACACTATTATTCAATCCGTGATAATAATCGTCAAATTTTTCATAATATTCTATATTATCTTTTATCTTTTTCAAATTATTTTCTGTTAATTCATTTTTATTTGCAAAATCTAAAATATATCAGCCGACATAACTAGGCAACGGTCTTCCCTCATACAATTGTTTAAAATCTTTATCAAATTCATCTAATATTCTTTGATATTTTTCTAGATTAGGGTTTGCCTTATTATTGAAGTTTTTTATTTCGAGTTCTAGATTTTTAAGCTCTTTATAATATTCTGGTAATGTTTTTTTACCAGTAAGGTTGCTGAGTGCATCAAATTTATTAGTTAGTTCAGAAGGAATATGCTTTAAAACAGAACTTCCGTTTATAAAGTTTATAATATTTCATATATTATCTTTTAGCTTTTGAATTTCCATTTGTCAAATATTGTAAATTTCACCATGCAATTGACTTATATAATCAAGATAAACCTTTATTGCTGTTAAATTTCTATGGTTTAGTTGATTTGATAAGTAATAATTAGCTATATCATTTAATAATTCATTACATTTATTAACAATAATTGATGAACTTAGTTTGCCATTTAAATGATCATATTCATCTTTATCTTTTTTATCCCAATTCATATATCATAAATAAGATTGAATTAAATCATCTAGTTCAACATTTGATATTTCAAATTGATTTAATGCATTGTTATTTGGAATATGTTTAACACCATAATCAATATTAATAAATGTTTTTTTATCACTTACAATACCTGGATACTTCTTAGATGATAATTTATAAGAAACAATTAGAAGATTAAAGTCATCCATTGGATATAAATCTTCGATTTCATATTCAAATAATTGATTATCATAATTTGAGGCATTTATATCTGAAGGAACAATAGATGAAGGAATTTTATTTTCAGTTACTTCAAATTTTAAAAAGGTTTTTTGTAGCTTATCAACTACTTGATTTTTTGATTGTTCTTCAGGTTGTTCTTCTCTCGGTCTTATTATTCTAAAACCTGTTAAAATTCTTTTATTTTTCGTTTTAAATGTTTCATTATTTTTTATTGCTGCATCGTATGTGATAGTTAATACTCCATAATAATTTTCAGGGAATAATTGAATATTACTGATAACTACGTCATCAGGGTGTTTGATGTTAATTTGTTCTATTGTTACATTTGATGCTAGTAATGATGATTTATCTCCTATAAATTCAATATTATCATGAGATGATAATGTTGAATCATAAACATATTCTTCAGCCTCTGATAAAACAACTTTATTTAATTCTTTAGAAATTGGTAATTTATAAAAATCTTCCAATGATGCTGTTTTTTCTATAAATAAATTCGGATAATTCTTAGATGTTATTTTATATTCAACAGTTAAAATACCATTTACATCATCAGAACTAATTCTTCTAATTTGATAGTCAAAAAGTCCCTTAATAAAACCAGAAATATTAATATTGTTTTTAGTTATATTAGAAGCTAATGTCTTATTTCTATTAATTTCGTTTGATATCCCTATTGTAATTAATGAATTATTCAATATTCTTCTAGTTTCATCTTCATCAATATTTAAATTTCTGAATCCGGTAAAACTTTTATCTGCTTTTAAGCTGATTTCTGGATATTCTTTTGATTTGATAATAAATGTAACGGATAATTTCATTTTAATATCATCTGCAGCAAGTTTTAATACCTCAACTTCAAAAAGATTACTATCAAACCCAGATATCACAATATCTTCTTTTCTAATATTTGATGCTGGATAATTTGATATATTGTTCTTTATAGTGCGTTCTAATTCCACACTAATTCTAGTATCAGAAAGCTTTTCCTGAAGTTCTTTTTTCTTTTTGCTGATTTTAATTTTGTCTATTTCATCTTTTAGGCTGTTCAAGGCTTTTTGTATATTTTCTTTTAATTCTTGAATGTCTTCCTTACTTTTTGCTTCTAATTGAGCTTTGATAGCTTCATCCGCCAATAAAATAGCATTATCGAGTTTGTTTTTATTTTCAAGATCAGCTAATTTATAATTAGCATCTTCTCTTGCATTTTTTGCTTCTTGAAGTTTATCTTTAAGTTCTTTAGTAACTTTGTTTAGTTCTATAGCAATATTAACTTGTTGAGAAATAGATTCTTCACCTTGAAGCCCATTAATTTTAGAAATTTGATCCTCTTTTTGCTTTTGAGTTAAATCAGATAACTTATTAATTTTTTCTATATTCAGATTCTTTACACCATTTAGGTTACTCAAGGAAGCTTCAATATGAGAAATTAATTCTTGAATGTCGTCTTTACTTTTCGACTCTAATTGTGCTTTGATTGCTTCATCTGCCAATAAAATAGCATTATCGAGTTTGTTTTTATTTTCAAGATCAGCTAATTTATAATTAGCATCTTCTCTTGCATTTTTTGCTTCTTGAAGTTTATCTTTAAGTTCTTTAGTAACTTTGTTTAGCTCTATTGCAATATTAACTTGTTCAGAAATAGATTTGTCACCTTGAAGCCTGTTAATTTTAGAAATTTGATCCTCTTTTTGCTTTTGAGTTAAATCAGATAACTTATTAATTTTTTCTACGGCTTCTTTTTGATTTTCTTTAGGAAGAATTTTATATCCAGTACGTTCAGTATCTTTTAAGATAAATAAATCAGGATATTTTTTAGATACAACTTTATAGGAAATTCTTATGCTACCTTCATTATCATTAGATGATAAGTCAACGAAAATGATATTGAAATCATCAATATTATTTCCTTTAATAATTACATTTTCTTTTTTCAAGCTCGAAGGCAGAGTATTTTCTTTTGTGCCATCATGCTTTAGCTCCACAGATAGATTTAAATTTTTAAGCTTTTCCTCTTCGAGTTTTTTAGCTAAAATATCTTCATTTTCTTTATCAATTTGTTTAGACTCTTTATTTGTGTTGTTACATGAGGAAGCAATTATGGTAGTTGCTCCAATAGTAATACTTGTTAAAGTTAATAAAATATTCTTAAATTTTTTCATATTCACTCCTACCATTATTATTCAGTTTTTTTTTTTTTTTTGGAAGCAATTTCCACAAAATGTTTTTTAGCACTATTTTTTAGTGCTAAAAATTGTGGAATAAAAATGATTATTATTTTTACGGGATGTAATTATCAATCGGAATTTAAATTATTAATCATTATAAATTCATATACATAAACATATTTACCTCAACTTTATAAATTTCAAGTGATATGAGAATAAGAAAAATAATATAATTTAAGAATTAAAAATAACAAGGAGAATAAATGAAAAAAGATTTTAAACTTATTGCTTTCAGGATTAAGCATTACTAGTGCAACAGTTGCAGTGGTATCTTGCAGCAATAAAAATGACGCAGGAAATAAAAATCCTGGTAGTGACCAAAATACACCAGGAAATGGAGATAAACCTTCTAATGGTGATGGACAAAATCCAGGCAGTGGTCAAGTAAATCCAAACCCAGAAGATAAACCAGGAGATGGAAATAAGCCTTCTAATGATGGCACACAAAATCCAAGCAACACACCAGAAAAAACAGAAGAAGAATTATATAAAGAGAAAATGAAGGAGTTAGCTTCTTATTCAGAAGAATTCGCTAACTTAGCTCTAAAGTTATTAGAAATAAATAACCTAAATGGAATTAAATTATTCAATGAATATGAAGCTAAAGTTAAAAATAAAATTTTAAATGGAGTAACAACAAGTCAAGAAGCAGAATCCTTAATTAACATAACAAAAGGCTTAATCGAGCAAGCTAAAAATATTTTAGCTAATGCAGGAACAGAAACTTATTTACAAAAATTCCAAAACACTTTAGAATTATCTAAAATGATTCTAAATAAGGTAAATAATCCTGTTTTAAATTTTGTACAAACTGAATATGACGCCTTAAATCTTTTAATACAAAAGGTTGAAAAAATTAATCCAGAATCTGTATCACAAATAGAATTAGAAGGACTTACAACTCAATTAGAAAGCGCTATTAATAATTTAATAATGGCAGTATCGCCAATTGAAGCAAAGTTTGAAGCATTAAATGTTTCTGTTAATAACATAAAGAAACTTATTGCTTCAATTCAAAACAAAGAACAAGCTGAAGCATTTTCAAATGAATTACAAAATGAAGTAGTTAATAATATCTCAAAGGCACAAAATATTGATGATCTTAATGCATTAATATCAAAAACTGCAAAAATATCAAAAGCTGTGATGTTAGAAATATCAAAAACCGATAATACAATCAAGCCTAAAGTATTAGAAGAATTTCAAATGATGGTTAAATCAATTAATATGACAATAGAACAAATTAGCACTTTTAACCCTGCAAAAGCTAATGAATATAAAGCTATATATGACAATCTATCAAAAAATATAAATGAAAACTCTTCTCTTGAACAAATTCTAGATGCACGTGACAACATCATAGAAATTATGAAAGAAATGGAAAAAATAGCTTTAGCACATATGCAAGTAATTAAAAACGTACAAAAAGCTATTGTATCTGTGCAAAATGGAATTTTATCAGAATTAACTAAACCTATTTACAATGCACTACACTCTAAACTTTCATTAGCTATAATTGATTTAACAAAAAATACTAATAAACCAACAGCAGAGTTAGAAAAACTATTAGCTGATTTCCAAAAAACAGTGGCTGAAGTTACAGAAGAAAAAAATAAGATTGATCAAGAACAAGAAGCACAACAAGCACAACAAGCGCAACAAGCTGTTACAGAAGCCAAAAATAATGTTAATAGCTTAGTGTCACAATTGCAAAATAAAATAGCTACAATTAATGCTTACGATACTGAGTTTACTACTCAAGAAACAGCAAAACTAAATGAAGCAATTAAAGGACTTGAAGCCTTAAATTCAGTATCTGAGATTCAAACTGTAAAAACAAATGTAGAAGCAATCTTAAATGAAGTCAATACTTATCTAAATTCTAGAAACAAGAAAATTGAAGAATTAAACAATGCTACTCTAAATATTAATAATGAAATTAGTAAATATAACAAGCCACTTTATAATACAGGTGAAAACAACATCTTACAACAAGCTACTGCAATCAAAGAATTATTAGCTAACTTTAATAATTTATCTCTAGCTCAATTAGAAACATTATCACAACAATACTTAGAAAAATTTAATGCACTTCAACAAACATTAAATAAACTAAACGATGATGCTCAAAAAATAGTTGATTTAGGTAACAACATTAAAAATACTCTATCACAAAAGCCCGAAGCTGAATTAAATGAAGAACAAAAAGAAATGTTAGCATACATCGAAACCTTGCCTCTAGGTAATTATGAATTAATTCAAGGTAGTCAAGTTTTAGAAATTCTTGAAAAATTAACACAATTTCAAGCTAAATTAAATGCAGCAGCTTAATAAGCCTACAAAGCGTCCTACTAGGGCGTTTTTGTTTGCAAAAAGCCCTTCAGCATAGTTGATTAGCGCTGTACTGATACTTTGGTCAACTAATTCGCTATAAGGTTGCACAAAAAATCCCATAGGGCTTGCCTATAGGACTTTTTAAATTATTTCTTCTTAAATATGTAAGATATTATTCCTGCAAATCAAAGGATTACTGATGCACCTAGAGCAAATGGTCATCATGGTAATTCACGATTATTTGCTTGGAAGTCTTGATTTACAAGTGATTGAAGTGCATTAGATGCTTTAGCAAATTCAGGAGATTCCTTAAGTTTATTAATTACATCTAAATCACTTTGTGTAAGGCTATTATTCTTGGTTCTATCAAGAATTTCTGGGAAGTTATTTGTAGCAAGTAAGCTTGCAAATTCTTTATCTTCCTTCATGTTATCACTTAATCCAAGTACTGCTTGTTTTAAGCCTTCATTATTATTTGATGTTATAGCTTTAATTGCATCAGCAAAGCTGTTTACATCATTCTTGAATGAATTAATCTTATCATTTGCTTTAGCTTCTAATTCACTATATTCACTTGCACTTGGGTTTGATAAGCTATTAGCTTTATCAATTTCTGCTTGTAAATTAGCTTTAAATTTAGAATCTGTAGCATTTTGTTTAAGAAGTTCTGCAAAACTATTTGCATTATTATTTAATGCATTTGCGATGTTATCAAGTTTAGCTAAAGGTTTAACTTTTTCTTCTTTTACAGCATCAGCATATGGTTGAAGTAAGTCATTTACATTTTCGTTCATTCTGTTCTTATCAAGTTTAGCATCTACTAATTCTTTAGCTAAATCAATATTAGCTTTAATCTTGTCGTTAGTATCTTTAGCATTGTTAAGAACTTCGTTTGCTTTTGTAAATGTTACATTCTTATCAAAGTCTTCTAAAGCTTTTGCTTTAGCAGCTTCATTTAAGAATTCTGAATTATTGTTTACAAAGTCTTGAGCTTGTGTGATCTTTTCGTTATTTTGATTTAGGAATTCTTTATCTGAGAATTGATCGATTTCTTTAGCAGCTTCAACTGCAGCATTTACAAGCTCATTTGTTTTATCTAATCCACCCTTGTTTATAAATTCAGTTGGGTTAGTGTTGTATAAGTCAAGCATTTCTTGAGCTTTGTCTTTATTATCATTTCATTTATTTTGAAGTGATTTTGGAGAGTTAAATAATTTATTGTCGTTTAATTTGTTAATTGCTTTATCTAGTTCAGCTTTCTTATTATCGATAGCTTCTTTAGTTGTTTTAGCAACTTCCTTACCTGAAAGTGCTTTAAGAGCTGCATCTAAATCATTATTTAATTCAGTAATTTCATCAGCCTTATTTGTTTTATAAACATTTCCGTTAGCAGGTGTAACTTCACTTGCATCTTTAAGAGCTTTATTAAAGGCATCTTTTTGTTCTGGAGTTGAGAATAGATAATCGTATGAAACAATTGGTTTAGCTTTTAATTCACTTGGAACATTGTTGTATGTATCCTTAAGTGTATTCATAGCTTTATCAAGTTCTTTAGCATTATCATTTTCATTCTTAACATCTTCAGCAGTAGTTTTTGCAGTTACATCTGAAACATATTTATCTTTTTGAGCTTTATTTAAGTTGTTTAAAGCATAAACATCATTAATTGCATTAATTTGAGCATTGTTTAATAATTGTTTATCAAGTTGAGCTTTAATTTCTTCATCTGTAGCTTGTTTGTTATTTGAAACAGCTTGTGAGTTAGTTGTTTCAGGAAGAACTCTGTCTTTATATTCGCCTTCTGCGATGCTTGGAGCATTTTGGATAGCTAAGTCTAAATCGTTTGCTTTAGTTGCATGTGTTAAGTTAGTTACTTCATTTTCAATATCAGCAAGGTTTGTATTTTCTAAGTTTGCTTCCATTGCTTTAGCAGATTCTAATTCACTTGTAAGATTATTAGATTTATCTTCTAAGGCTTCAACAGCTTTAATAGCATCTTTAAGAGCTTTAGCAGGTCCTTCAAGAGCTTTCTTGCTTTCTTTAATAAGTTGAGCTAATTTTTCAGCTTCATTATTATAAACATCGCTTGGTTGTTTATCTTTCTTAGCAATTTCTTTTGCTTCGTTTAGAGCTGAATCTAAGTTACTAATAACTGTTTCTCTAAGTTTACTACTGTGACCATTATTAGCATCTTTTAGTTCATTATTAAATTGTTCAGCATCTTCGATTGTTTTAACAAGGATGTCCTTAGCAATTAAGTCTTTAATCTTATCGTTAAGTTCATCAAGTTTATCATTAGCAACTTTATTAGGAGTTTCGATAGCTTTCTTAGCTTCTTCTAATAATGAAGTTAATTCTTGAGATTTATTTTCTGATTGATCAGCTAATTTAATAGTTTGATCTAAATCGTTAGCTTTTGTAAATCATCTAAGTTTTTCAGCTTCTTTATCGTAGTAATCTTTAGTGTTTTCGATATCTGTATTTGCATACTTAAGAACTTCTAAAGCAGCTTGAAGAGCAGGTGTAACTTTGCTTGTTCATTCTGGATTACTTTCAAGTTTCTTAGCATCATCGTAAGCTAATGCTAATTCATCTTTAAGAAGTTGGTGATTTACTTTAGCTAAGATTTCATCATCAGTAGCTTTAGATGTTGAAGCATCTAATTCATCACTAGCTCCTAAGATTGTTTGAGCAAATGCTTCAGATGCTTTTAGGTTTTCTGGAAGGTTATCCTTGAATTTAGCAAGTTCATCTTGAGCTTTAAGATTTTCTAACGTTCTAGCTACTTCTAATATTTCATATAAGTTTTTATTATTTTTCATTAGAGTATCGGCTACTGATTGAGCTTTAGCTTTGATTTTTGCATCAAACATTTGATCTATGTTTGCAAAGTCAACAGCTTCTTTAGCCTTAGCTTCTGTAGCTGTAATTTCAGGTTCAACAGCTTCTTGTAATGAGCTTGATTTAGATAATTCACTTTTTACAGCTTCAAGGTTAAATTCAGAAGATTTTAGCACATTTTCAATTGCTCTTAGCTCTGTTTGTAATACATCTTTATCAACTGCAATACTATTAATTAAGTCACTAAATTCACTTACATGAGCATCGTTGAATAGTCCTGGTTTAATAAATCTTTGCATCAATGTAGATAAACCATCAATTTTTGCTTTTAATTGTCCTTCTGCTGTATCTAAAGCTGTAGCATCAGCAACTAATTTTGATAATTCAGCAAATGATTTTTGTTTTTCTAATGAAATAAATGCTTTAGATCTTTGTTTTGGATTTAAGTGTTTTAGACCTTCAATTGTTTCTGAAGCATTATTAAAGTTTGTTTCACCATTTAATTTATCTGTAGCTTCTTGAATATCATTTACAAGTTTTTCTACTTCTGATTTATCAGTTGTACTAATAGCTTCTTTTTGTAATGAAGCTAATTTAGCTTCTTCAGTAAGAGCATTTACTAAATCTTGGTTTTCAGGATTTGAGAATTTGTATTCTTTTGTGTCCTTGATTGTTTGAAGTGATTTAACTTTAGGTTCTAATTTCGCCATTGCACCATCAAGTTCTGTAGCCTTAGTTACAACTTCTTTTGCTGCTTCTGCATCAAGAGCTTCGTCAATTTCTTTATTAAGTTTATCTTTTTGAAGTTGCGATAAGTGTGTTAAACCATTGATTGATTGTTTATCTTGTGCTTTTTGATCGTTTAATTCGCTTACTTTTTCTTTTGCAGCTTGAAGTAAGTCTTTAAGTGCTTTAGTTTCAGTATCTGTAGCTGGCTTATCGTGACCTGAATTAAGTTTGTTACTATCTAAGAATCCATTTGCTTTAGCAAGTTCTGATGTAATTTGATCTTTAACATCTTGAGGAACAAATTGAGCATCTTTAGAAGCATTAAATGTATTTACATCACTTATAGCATCTTTTAGAGTTTTAGCAGATGCATTAAGTTCAGTAGCATTAGTTACAATATCCTCGGCATCACTTGATGAAGCAGCTTTCTTAACTTGGCTAATAAAGTTTGCTTTAACATCATCTGATAAGTGTTCTAATTGATTAATTGCATCAACTGCATTATCAATAGCACTTTCTAAGTTGCCTTCACCATTTAAGGCATTGATATCTTTAACAACTGTATCACTTTGCTTATTAAGGTTAGATGCAACTTTTTTAACAGCTTCTTGATTACTAAAGTCATTTATAGCAACAGCAGAAGCAAGTTGAGTTTCTAATCCTTTTTCATCACCATCAAGTGTGTCTTTTAATTGTTGATCTGATTCAAGATATTTGTTTGTCTTAACAACTTTATCGTTTTTAGCTTTAGTTTCTTTAGCTTTCTTAATAGCATCATCTAATGTTTTAGCTAAGTTAGCTAATTCTCCAGGTTTAACATTATCGTTAGCCTTGTTAATTTCTTCATGTAACTTATCTTTTTGTTCGCTTGTTAAGTTATCTAACTCATCAATCTTGTTATTAGCTTCTTTTTTAGCATCATTAAGTTTTGTATCTCCGTTAAGAGCATCAGAAGCATCTTTAATGTCTTTAGCTAATTTGTCTAGATCTTCAGCAGATTTGTTTGCAAATTCAGCATCTTTAGCTTCTTTAGCTGCTTGCATTGCGTTGTTGAAGTCTTGTTGTTTATCTTCATCAGCTAATTTATAGTTATTTGCTTCTTTATCTACACCTTCACCATTTGTGATTGCATCTTTAAGAGCTTTAGTTGAAGCATCTAAAGTATTTGCTTTAGTTACAACGTTATTAATATCAGCTTTTGTAACTTTTGTATCAACTTCATCTTTTAGTGTATTCTTTTGAGCTTCAGTTAAGTCAGGTAATTTTTCAATAGCTTCTTTAGCTTCTTTTTGAGCTTTATTAATATCAGCTATATCGTTTGTAACATTTTCAAGAGCTTTAGCAAGTTTATCATTTAGATCGTTAATTGCAGCTTGTGAATTATTATTTGCTTTAAGCTTGTTGTTTTCAAGAATATTTTTAGCATTTTGAATTGCTGTATTTAGAGCTTCTTGATGTTCTGCTGTAGCTTTATTAAAGTCTGTTGAACCTTTAACATTTTCGGCTTTAGCAAGTTCATCTGCAAGAGCTTTTGTAGCTGTATCAAGTTTTTGAATTTCAGCTACTTTATCATTTACTTCGCTTACTAAGTTAAGTTGTTTAATAGCTTCTTTATCAGCAGCAATGTGAGCTGGTGATAAGTTTTGCATATTATCTAAGTTAGTTCCAGCATTTTCTTTAGCTTTAGCAAGGTTTGCATCTCCATCAATGTTTGTATCAGCTTCTTTAAGAGCGTTATTTAATGAAGTTAATTTATTAACCATTTCATCAACATTAGCAGAACTTGTAACACCTTTAGCATTTTCAAGTCCTTCTTGTGCTTTAGTAATAGCATTTTCTAATGCTTGAGTTTTATTTTCTGAAGCATTTAAGTAGTTGTATTTAGTTGGTTCATCTTTCTTAGCTTGATCAATATTAGCTAATGATTTCTTAAGAGCATCAATAGCTTTATCTAGAGCATTAGCTTTTGAAACCACATTATTTACGTCTTCTACTGTGTTTAAGTCTTCAAGTTCGTTTACTAATGGTGATTTTTGGTTTTGTTCTAAGTTTTCTTTAGATGAAATAGCTTTTTTAGCTTCTGCTTTAGCAGTATCAAGGTTAGCTTGTCCATCAAGATTTCCACGAGCATCATTTAGTTCACTAGCTTTTGATGCAATTTCACTAGGAACGATGCTTGTTTGTTTATCTTTAGCTAATGAATTTAAATTATCTTGTGAAGCAACTTTATCAAATGCTTCTTTAGGTTGTTGTGAAGCTTCTGTATAGTTAGGAGTTGTTTTAACATTTGTAGCTTCAGTTACAGCTTGAGCTAGGTTATCCATAGCTTTATCAAGTTCTTTAGCTGTTGTCTTAACTCCATTAATTTCATCTTTTGTATGAGCAGCTGTTACTTTTGCTTTTAAAGCATCTTTTTGAGCTTGTGATAAGTGAGTTAACTTATCAATTTCTTCATTTGCTTGTTGTTTAAGTTGATCAATATCAAGTAAATCACTATTAAGAGCTTCGAGAGCTTGTGTAAGTTTTGCATCAGCAGCTTCAACAGTTTCTTTGCTTACAGCATTATTTAATAAGTTATCACTTAGAAGACCATTTGCTTCGTTTAGAGCAGCTTGCACTTTAGCTTTAGTATCTTGACTAGCACCTTTGTAAGCTGGTTGAGAAGTTTTTTCTGTAAGTGCAGCTAAGTCATCTTTCATTGTACCTGTTGCTGTATTTAAAGCTTTAGCATCTGAAACAACTTTGTTTACATCAGCAATTGTGTTCTTTTGATTTGCTAATGCTTTAAGAGTTTCTTTATATGGAGTAGATAAGTGTTCTAAAGCACCAAGTTTTGTATCAGCTTGTCCTTTAGCATCATTTAATAATTGATCTCCATTTAATGCATTTCTGTTTGTATCAGCATTATCAGATTTAGTATTTAAGTCACCTGCAAGATTGTTAATTGCATCAGCTGAAGTTAAAGCATTGTTTTCTTTAGCTGAATTATAAGTTGTACTTAATGTTGTATCAGCTGATTCAAAATTATTCTTGTGAGTTGAATCAGCTTCTGTGTATTTAGGAGTTTCTTTAGCAGCTGTATCAGTTTCTAAAGCTTTCTTAGCCTTAGCTAAGGCATCATCTAATGATTTAGCAGCATCTTTAAGTTTATCAACTTCTTTATCATCGTTTGTGTCTTGGATCGCATTCTTAATAGCTTCTTTTTGTTCAGAAGATAAGTTGTTATTCTTATCAACTTCTTTTTTAGCATCATCTTTAGCTTTTTGAAGATTTGCTTCACCATTTAAGGCATCCATAGCTTCTTGTAAGCCTTTTGCAAGGTTATTGATATCTTCTACACTCTTAGAAGCTAATCCAGCAGAAATTGCATCAGTAGCAGCTTGTTTAGCTGTATCAAATGTATTTCTTTTTGCTTCATCAGATAATTTATATTTGTTATCTGTATTTTGAATTTGATCTGCTGTTGCTTTTACTTCATTTAATTTAGCTGTTGCTTCATTTAATTGAGTTGCTTTAGTTGAAAGAGCATTTACATCTTGAATTGAGTTAGCTTTATTAATTTCAGATGTAAGTTGAGATTTTTGTTCTGGTGTAAGTGATATTAAGTCATCTAATGCTTTGATTGCATTAGCTCTTGCTTCTTTAACAGCTTGAATTTGTTCTTTAATTGCATCCATAGCTGTTTGGATAGCACTAACTTTGTTATCTATTTGAGCGACAAGTTCGTTAGGTTTCATCTTGTTAGTTTCATCAAGAATGTTATCCTTAACATCATTTAATGCTGTATTTAAAGCTTGTTTTTGTTCTTCTGTTGCAATAGCCTTAACTTCAGCATCTTCTTTATAAGAATTTCCTTCGTTGTATTTAGCAATTGCTTGACCAGCTTTAGTATTATCGTTTGAAGCAGCTTCTTTAAGTTCGTTAACTTTAGCTATTGTTGTAGCTTTTTCAACTTCAGCTTTAACTTGAGCTTTATAAGCATCATTTAAGTTTTCTAGTTTATCAATAGCTTCGTTAGCTTGTTTTTTAGCTTCATTTAATTTAGCAGTACCATTTAATTTCTTGATGTTTTCATCTAAAGTTTTCATAGCATCATCAGCAGGTTTAACAAATTCGCTGTATGTTTCAGGAGTTGTCTTGCTTGCTTCTTTAAGGTTTTCTAATTTATCTTTTAATGCTTTTAAGTTATTATCAACATCGCCTTGTTTTTCACTATCAGCTTGAGTATAGTTGATTCCTGTTTTAGCTTTTTCAGCTTCCTTGATTTTATCTTCAACTTCTTTAATCTTGTCATCGATATTCTTGTATGTATCTTTAAGTTCATTTACTTTTTCTACACTTTGAACATCGTTAAGTAATTCGTTGAAGTCAAGTTTTTGTTCATTATCAAGATGTGGTAACTTAGCAATTTCTTGTTTAGCAGCATCTTTTGCTTCTTCAAGAACTCTATCTCCATCAAGGGCATTAATAAGTTTATTTAAATCAATACCTTTTTGAAGAATATCTACAGGGTTAATTGAGGTTTGTTTTTCTTTTGATAATTTATCTAATTCATCTTCTGTAGTAGCATTTGTAAATTTAGATTTAGGATCTTGTGTAGCTTCTTTGTATTTAGGAGTTGCTTTAACTGCTTTAGCTTTTTCAACTACATCACTTAAATCCTTCATATCTGTATCTAGAAGAGCTGCTTGTTTCATTATCTCATCAAGTTTTGCGCTTGTATTAGCTTTATTAATTTCATCGGTTAATTTTGAAATTTGAGTTTGAGATAAGTTTTTGTATTTGCTTAAGTCAGCAATTTTTTGTTTTTTAAGTGCTTCTAGAGCTGCTAAATCTTTTTTGATAGCTTTATCGGCTTCATCAAGTTTTGCTTTAGCTTGTTCTATAGCTTCTGATGTTGTAGGGTTCTTTAATAAGTTGCTATCAAGTAAGTTATTAGCTTCGTTTAATGCTTCTGTAACTTTTTCTTTTGTTCCTTCAGAAACACCTTCATATGTAGGAAGAGCTTCTTTTGCTTTTAATGCAGTAATTTTATCTTTTAGTTCACCTGTCTTAGTATCTAAGTCATTTGCTTTAGATAAAACATTATTTAAATCAGCAATAGATTGGCTGCCTTTAGCTTGTTCTTTAAGAGCTTCTTTATATGGATCAGATAAATTATTTAAGCCATCAATTGTCTTTTCAGCTTCTTTTTTAGCTTTATCTAATAAATCTTGTCCATTTAAGTTTCCTCTAGCAGTATTAGCATCTTGAGTTTTTTCTTTTAATGCTTCTACAAGAGATTCAATAAGTTCAGGTGTAGCTAAGTTTGTATTTTCTTTAGCACCATTCACAGTGTTATTTAAAGCTTCGTCTTTACCTTTGAAGTCTTCTTGTTTAGGTTCTTCAGCTTCTTTGTAGTTTTGTTTTTCTTTTTCGCTTGCATCGTTGTCTAAAGCTTCTTTAGCATTTGCTAGCGCTGTATCTAACTCAGTAGCCTTATCTTTTAACTTATTAATAGTATCGTTATTATTTTCTTTTTGAACAGCTTCTTTAAGCTTATCTTTTTGAGGTTGTGATAAGTTAGAAAGTTTTTCAATAGCTTCTTTAGCTGCCTTTTTATTATCACTTAGATTCTTTTCACCATCAAGTGCATATAATTTATCTCTTAAATCTTTTGCAAGCGCATTTATATCTTCAATTGATTTTTCAGCTAATTCTTTTGCAAGTTCTTTAGAAACACCTAATTTAGCATTGTCAAAGTCTTCTTTAATATTTGGAGTTGCTAAAGCATATCTATTTTCACTTGGTTGAACTGCTTGTGCTTTATTGTAAACATCTTTAAGAGCTTTTGTAGCTGTATTAAGGTTATTAGCTTTTGTTGAAAGTTCTTGGATGTTTTCTAGAGTATTTGCGCCATTAATTTCATTAATTAAAGCTTGTTTTTGTGCTGAAGTTAAATCAGTTAAGTCATTTAACTTATTAATTGCTTCTTTTCTAGCATCTTTAACATCTTGAATTTGTTTATTAATTGCAGCCATTGCATCTTGAAGCGCTTTTGCTTTTGGTTCTAGATTATTAGCAAAATCATTAGGTTTCATCTTGCTGTTTGAATCAAGAATATTTGTATTTACATCATTTAATGCATTTTCTAAAGCTTGTTTTTGATCTGATGTTGCAATATTAACTGTATCTTGATTTTCTTTTAAAGTTTTAGCTTGAACAGCTTTTTGAATTAATTCACCAGCTTTAGTATTTTGTTCTGTAGCTGTTTCTTTAATTGTATTAATGCTATCTAAGCTATTTGCTTGCTCAATTTGAGTATTAAATGCTGATTTAACATCTTCATTTAAGTTATTTAGCTTGCTTATAGCTTCTTTAGCTGTGTTTTTAGCTGAATCTAATTTGCTATCACCATTTAATGCTGTTGTAGCTGTATCTAAAGCCTTAGATTTTTCTTCAGTTGGTTTTAAGGCTTCAGTTACATTTGCAATTTCAATAGCATTATTAGCTTTAAGATTGTTGAGTTCATCATTAAGTTCTTTTACAGCTTTATCAAATTCTTTTTGTTTTTGTTCATCAGCTTGTGTGTAATTTGTTGATGCTTTTGTTTCTTCAGCTTTAGCTAGTTTATCTTTAGCATCCTTGATTTTATCGTCAACTTGTTTTGCAAGTTTTTCTAGATTATCAAGAGCATCTTTATTATTTGCTTTTGTTACTAAATTTTTGAAGTGTTCTTTTTGACCTTCGCTAATATTTGTAAGTTCATCAATTTTATCTTTAGCATCTTTTTGTAATTTAGCAAATTCAGTATCACCATCAAGTGCATCAATAACTTGTTTTGCTTTAGTTACTAATGTATTAACATCATCAACACTTAATGCGTTAGCAGCATTTGTTAAGTATGTAGCTTCTGGTGTAAATAAGTTATCAAAAGCTTCTTTAGGTGTGTTTGTTGCATAAGTATATGCATTTGTGTTTTTAACTTGACCCGCTCTTGTAAATTGAGCCTCAAGTTCAGCCATTTTAGCATCTAAATTATTAACATTAGTTACTACATCATTTAATAAAGCATTATTGTATGTTTCTTTATCATTGATTTTTTCTACTAATTTAGCTTTTTGAGCTTCGTTTAAGTGAGGAAGTGCTTTTACTTCTTTAACTTTAGCTTCTTTAGCTTTTAGAAATTCTTCATATTTAGTATTAATTGTATTAATTGCTGTTTCAATAGCGCTTGTTACTTTTTTAACTTCTGCTAAAGGTGAGTTAACACTACCTTTATTTTCAGCATCAAAGTTTGTTTTAGCTTGACTTTGGACTGAAGTTACAGTAGCACTTTCTTCTAAACCATCTAAAGCATGGAATTTGTTATCTTGAGCTGTATTTGCAACTAAATCATTAAGTTGAGCTAATTTTTCAGCTGCTTTTCCATATTCATCATCAACAGCTTTGTCTTTAGCAAATACTTCATTAGCTTTAGCCACTGTGTTTTGAGCCTTAATATCTTCAATAAATGCTTTCTTAATTTCTTTTGAAACATGGTTAAATTCACTGTTAACTTTAGTTTCAAGTTCTTTCTTAAGACTGTCTAATTTTTCTGTTCCATTAAGTGCAGCTAAATCAGCCTTATATTTATTAATATCTGATTGGTTTTGAGTTGCTAATGCTTGAAGTTGATCTGGTCAAGTTGGCGCAGCATGATCTGCTCCTTGAGCCAATTGTGCTAATTTAGTTGTGGTATTTTTAGCTATATCAATAAGTTTAGCTTCAGATTTATCATAAGCTGATTTAAGTTCTTCATCAGCATCTAAGTATTTTTGTTGTGATTTAATAGGTGTTTTTTCAATGGCATTATTGATTGCATCAGCTGACACAAATGTTTTATTAAATGTTTCAAATGAAGCTTCTGCTTCAGTTGCTGATGCTAAATCATCTTTATTTTTAAGATTGTTTTCTAGGTCTAATTTTTGTTCTTCTGAAAATGCTCTAAGTTGTGCATCTTTCATTTTTTGAACTAAATTATTAATATTTGTTTGACCATCTAATTTTTCAATAGCTTTATCTATTTTTCCTACAAGTTCTTTACTTGAATTAATAATATTATCTAAATCGCTTGCTTGAGTAATTGAAGTACCATCAATTGTATCTTTTTCGCCACTTAAGCTTGTTAAAGCAGTATCAAATTCTTGTTTAGGTCCCTCTGAAGCAAATCTATAAGGAATGTTTGTTTCAGATTTAGTTTTAAGTGCTTTAGCATTTTCAAGTTTAGTTGAAAGATCTGTGTAAGCTTTAATTACTTGATCAAGTTTACTATCTAGAGCTTTTACTTGTTCAATTGAAGAAGAATTTGAAGCTAATGTTTTTAAGCTTTCTTTAACTGTTTGAGGAAGTTTTGATTCAGTTACTTTCTTATTAAAGTTTTCAATAGCTTTATCTAAATCTTGAAGAGTTTTAAGTTCGTTGTAGTAATATTGATCAACATTTGCATCTTTAGCTGTTAAGATGTCGTTTAGAACTTTTTTGCTTTCTTCAGCTGATAAGTTATCGTTAAGCTTAAAGAAGTTTCCTTTAGTATCTCAATCAGATTTAAGAGTTGCATTATTTTCTCAGAAAACAGGTGATTTAATGTTGTCTAATCTATCTTTTGTAAGAGCAAAGTTAGCAACTGTTTTATCTAAGTTATTCTTAAAGTTTGAAATCACTTGAGGATTCTTAATGTTTTTAAGTTTATCTGCTTCTTCTTTAGCTTTAGTAACTGCTAATTTAAAGATATCGTTATAAACGTTTGCGTCAAACATAGTTGCTAATTCTTCACCACTAAGAACTGTATTACTTGCTTTAGTTGTATCTAAAATGCTCTTAAATGCATTGTAAGGTTCTTCTAAAGTGGCTTTTAATTTAAGAACTAATGTAGCAAGATTTGCTGCATTTTCTTCATTATAAATAGAATTATTTTGTTTGAATCCATTATTACCCGCAATAGGTTCTAAGTATTCAGTAATTAATTCAGATATTTTTTCAGCATTTTGAGCACTAGCTTGTTTTAAAGCTTCTGAATTTACAACAGCAAATTTATTATTTGCCATTAAGTAGTTAGCAACTTGTGATGAATATAATGCATCAAGTAAACCGATATCTTGTGAAATTGCAAAATTTTCTAATGAAGGTTGAATTCCTGATTCCATTAAATCATTAAGTCCTGCTGATAAAGCTTGTTTATTTGCTTCTGAATCAGAGAAAATCTTATCTTGTCAGTTTGTTATAACTTGTGCTAAGCTAAGTTCTCTTTCTTTTAGAATATTATTTAATTTTTCAGATAATTGTTCACTAACTTCATTTTTGTGTTTTAGGAAGTTATAAATATCAGTCTTAAAGCCATTTGATTCTAATTTTTCAATTGCATTTACTTGAGTTGCTACATAACTTCTTGCATCCTCGTTAATTTCATATTTAAATGTAGGTGAGTTTAATGGTAATAAATCTCTATTATTTTGCAAATCATATCAGTGAGATAAATTTTTAAATTCTTCATATGATTTTACGAAATACATAGTATCTTTAAGTTTTTTAAGAAATTCTGGATCTTCACGTCTTTCTTCTAATAATTTGTTTGTTAAATAGTTGATATCGTAGTTATTAATGATTGAATCTTTAAATTCTTTAGCTTTTTGTTCAGACATTTTGTCGCCAACATAGCTGTCTTTGTATCCTAATCATTTAACTAACTTTTTAAATTCAGGATTTTCTTCATTTCCTACATTACCAACAAATTTTTCTAGAATTACATATCCTGGAACATTATTTAAATATTCTTCATATGTATCTTTAAAATCTGATAAGTTGTCTTTTGTAATAACATCTTTTAAGTATTTTTTGATTTCTTCAAAGTTTTTTACTACAGCAACTTGGTCATTAATATCAAGGTTTGGATTTTGTGTATTATCTAAATCTCTTGCTAGTTTGTATAAATCATTTCTCTTTTTAAATTCAGCTAATTTAGAATCGATATCAGCAACCAATTCTTCATATTTAGCTTGACCATTCATTTCTCTGACAAGCTTATTAAAACTATCAACAATATTTTGGTAATCAGTAGTCATAGGATTATCCAATGGTGTATCAAATCCGATTTCACCATTGGATTGATTTATACTCATTTTAAGTTTGCTAAAATCTTGTTTTTGAGCCTCTCTTACCTTAGGAAGAAGTTGATCAATTTCTTCCTTATTATCTGATAATCTATAGTTAACATTGTTTAAAACACTTAAATCAATGTTGTTAAGAGATTTTTTATCATAGTTTAATTTACTAATTTGCTTAATAAATTTAGTTCAGAATTCATCATAAAGAGTGCTATCTGGATACATTACATGCGGAACTGACTTTCCATCAAAACGTTGTCTTCAAAAGTCTAAGCCTATAACAGCTTTTATTTTAAATAATTGATCATTTGTAAGTGGCTCATCTTTGTAAAGTAAATCGGAATCTATTTTTGATTTTGATAATTTATCAAGTAGCGCTTCTTTATTTTTATATTCTTGTGAAACACTATATGTTAGTGAGCCACTTAAAACACCTGTTTTTTCATTGAAAACAAAAGGTGTAGAAAGAATATTAAATTTAAAAGCACCTTCACTATCTGTTACAGGATTTAATGAAATCCCATCCATGTTTTTAAGATTTTCTATATTAAGCTTAAAGTTATTTATTTTTGTCTTATAACCAGATTGTCTATAAATATCTTTATTTTTATTAGGATCTCAAGGAATTTCGATTGTATCTATTTGTTTTCCATTTTGGTAAACATTAAATCCTTTAATTTCTGGATAATTTTCATATCCATCTTTATATTCTTCCATAGCTTCGGATAAATTAATGGTTATAGATCTATTATCAGTTCTTGTTGCATATGAAATTGCAGCACCTGTATATTGATTATCTATATTACCCATTCCACTTGGGTTTATATATCATGTTTTAAATTTTTCTCAATTATATCCAGTGTTTTCCATGGTTTTATTGAAAGCTCACCAGCTTTCTGGATTTGTTGCATCACCAGTTTGATCTTTATCAGAGTGATATAAACCAGCAACAAAAGAAGAATAATCTTTTTGTCCTTCATTCTTTAAAAATGTATTACTTGTAACTTCTTTTTTCGGATCTAAAGTATCCATTACTATAGATGGTGTATATTTTTTTCTGGTTTGGAACTTAACTGTAACAAGTGGAACAGGTCTTCAGTTTGAATTTTCATATCTATTTTTTTCTAAACCTGTAAAATAGTGGAATAAAAACATTGATCCAATATTTTCTACAAATAGTGAATTATCATCTTTTTTCTTAAGAGCATCTTTAAAAGATTTGTTTCCTATAACTGTGTTAGTATTTAATGCTACACCAAAATATCTATCGTACCCATTATCTTTCATTTCATCAGGGATTTGAGTCATTGAAAGCATTTCGTCAATTTGTTTAGGTGAAAAAGCGCCATCATAAGAATGGGAATGTGTTGTATCTGTTGTAATATATTCAATGGCATCAATAGCGGGTCTAGCGCTACCTAAATTTTCATATTCAGGGATGGTATTGATTTTTCAAGGTTTAATTTTTTGATTTTCTTTACTTGTGGGATTTCATCAATCATACATTCAGTTCCCTTGACGATGCGAACCATTTTCAATATCAAATTGTGCACTTTTAACTCAGAAATTATCTATAAAATCATTTCCATATGACCCTAAGTTAAAATCTTGATCCACACTTTTGTCAAAGTTACCTTTATTATCAACTAAACGAAGATATAAACCAGTTTTATCTTCTAACCTTTTTGGTTCATTACCTGTGCGAATAGAATTGTCAGCTTCGCTTGGGATTAAATCTGGGTTCTCACCAGAAATTGAATTCCCCATGTTTTTACGACGAAGCTTTTCATCGGTTGACATATGGTCATTATCTTCAACTCCCATATATTCCATTTTAATAGAAATGGTACCAGGAACAATTTCTAAATCATTAGACAACGCAAATCCATAAGTTCTTTGCCCGAATGGATATTCGTTACCTCATCAAGTACCTAATTTATAAAATTCTTCATCTATTGTTCCATTTTCATAGATTAATTCTCATGTTTGCTTATCTGAGTTTCATTCATCTTCAGTAGGAACTTTTGAAAACTTAACTAATCTTTTAGCATTAGTATCATTCATTATCTTGTCATAAGGTTTTGAAAAACCAAAATTAATATTTTCTATATTTTCATATTCTTTTCTATTTTGATATTGATTAGCATCTATTGTAACATCAGGTGAAAAAATCTTGATGCCTTCTTCAACATCAACACTGTTAGTATTAGATAAAGCAGCTAAAGGTAAAACTGAAGCACCTACTAACGGTATAACAGTTAATAAGGCTTTTTTACTCTTTTTGCTGTTTTTATTTTTAGTGGAATTTTCCGACATAAAATCTCCTCTTTTAACAATCTTTTTTATGATTTAAAGCTCATATATATATATATATGAACCACAATAAATTTATAATTAAATTATAAACCTTTTATAAAAATGGTTATATAGTTCGAACAATTAGAACCTAAAACATATAATTCTAAAAAATAGAGCTATATGTTATTTTTAATCAAATTTGCAGAAAAAAATTATTTTTACTATAAATTTAAATCATTATTTTACTTTTTGATTTTAATTCAATTTTGACTCTTTAAATAAAGTTTGATTCTGAATAGTTTTTTAAAGAAAAAATGAAAAATAGGCTCACTATTCTTAAATTGATAGTGAACCTATTAAATAGTTAATTTATAGCTTAACTTCTATACTATATGAAAAGATTACAGAAGTTAAAATTATTCTTTATTAGCTGATGCATTTTGTCATAAGGATCAATAAGCACCCTTAGCTTTAAGCAGTTCTTTATGAGTACCTTGTTCAAGGATTTGTCCTTGATCTAAAACAATGATTTTATCAGCGTTTACTATAGTTGAAAGTCTGTGAGCTATAATGAATGAAGTTCTATTCATCACAAGCTTATTCATGGCTTTATCTACAATAATTTCTGTGTGTGTATCAATATTAGATGTAGCTTCATCTAAGATTAATACAGGAGGGTTTTTATAACTTGCTCTAGCAATAGAAACAAGTTGTCTTTGTCCTTGTGATAAGTTTGAACCCGAGTTTACTAAAATAGTTTCGTACTTATCGTTTAATTTATCGATGTGACCATTTAAGTGAGCAGCTTCAGTTACATCATTAAGAACAAATTCATTAATTCCTTCTGACCCATAAGCGATATTATTTTTAACACTATCACTAAATAAAACAGTTTCTTGAAGTACATATCCAAGAGAACGACGTAATGAATCTTTTTCAATTAGCTTAATAGGAATTGAATCATATAAGATTTCACCTTCATTAATTTCATAAAATCTTGAAAGAAGGCTTGTTATTGTAGTTTTACCAGCTCCAGTAGCTCCTACTAAAGCTATTTTTTGTCCAGATAAAGCTTCAAAACTAATATGTCTTAAAGTATATTCGGTACCATATTTGAAGCTTACATCTTTAAATTCAATGTGCCCTTTTAGAAGTTTATATTCGAAAGAATTTCCTACAGGTATTTTTCAAGCAAACTTACCATAACTTTCAGCAAGAGGTACTTCTATATATTTACCCATAGCTTCTTCTACTCTAACAAGAGTAATTTTTCCTTCATCGATTTCAGGTTTTTGATCCATGATATCAAATACTCTGTTAGCTCCTGCTAAAGCTAAAACAACTGAGTTAGCATTTTGTGTCATAGAAGAAACAGGACCTGAGAATGATTTAGCAAATTGTGTGAATGAAATAAATGTTCCAAGTGTTAATCCAGCTAAAGCTCCAGCTGTAGCTCCATTTCCAGCTGCTAGAGTATTAATAACCATAATACCACCAAAAATAGACACAACTGCATAAGCTATATTGCCTAGGTTTTGAGCCGTAGGGAAGATAACACTAGCTCAAAATTCTGATTTAAAACTTACGTTAGCTAATTTTGAATTAATTTTGTCATATTGCTTAATTGCATTTTCTTCTTGTCCAAAGATCTTAACAGTTTTTAGCCCACTAATAATTTCTTCAGCATATCCTGTTAATTCTCCTATTTGTTTTTGACGTTTAATGAATGCTCTAGAAGAGAATTTTCCAATTACAAAAGAAGCAATAAAGATAAGAATAATAACACTAATCATTATTAAACTTAGTGCTCAATTTAATACAAGCATAATGATGATAGAAGCTGTAAGAATAATTAATGATTGTAAGATTGAAGGGAATGTTTTAGATAAAAATTGTCTTAATGTATCAATATCAGCAGTAAGGCGTGAAACTAAATTCCCTTTAGCGTTATCATCAAAGAACTTAATTGGAAGAGATTGCATATGGCGATATAAATCTGTACGCATATTTGTCATAGTCTTATAAGTTATATTAATCATGATTCTATTAGCTGCAAATCCTGAAAATATACTAAATAAGAATAAAGCAACTGATCCAAATAGCATTAAGTAGAATTGATCTCAGTTGAATGTATCAACTGTTAAACCATTTTTAAGTGCAGGTTCTAGGAATAAACCTACAACAATTTTCCCGATAAAGACTTGTTGGTATAACATACCAACTGTTGAGAAAACAATTAATAAACCAGCTAGAATTAATCATCATTTATTATCTCTTCATAAGATTTTAATTAATCTACCAAAAGTTGCTTTTTGTTGTGCTTTAGAAAGCTTGCTGTATACTGGTTTTACATTATTATTGAAGGATTTCACTTATACCTCCCATCGCTTGTTGAGCATTGTATAATTCAGCATAAAAGCTTGATTCTTTTAGTAGTTCTTTATGACTTCCTACATGTTTGATTTCACCATTTTCAAATACTAGGATACGGTCACAATCTTTAATTGAGTTAATCTTTTGAGCAATAATGATTTTGGTACAATTTTCAATTTCATTAATTGCTTGTTTAATTTTAGCTTCAGTTTTAAAGTCAACAGCTGATGTAGCATCATCTAAAATTAAGATTCTAGGTTTCTTAATTAGAGCACGTGCTATACATAAACGTTGTTTTTGACCACCAGAAAAGTTTTGACCTTTTTGCGCAACTGGATAATCCAGTTTTTCATCAAGTCCCATTACATAATCATAAATATTAGCTTGTTTTAATGCTTCATAAATTTCTTCATCGGTTGCATTAGCATTACCTCAAAGCATATTTTCACGTAACGTTCCTTTAAATAGGATAGATTCTTGGAAAACTTGAGCTATTTGTTCTTTAGTACGATGTAATTCTAAATCCTTGATGTTGTTTTCATCTAAGAATACTTCTCCTTCTTGAGGATCATAAAATCTAGCAATAAGAGAAGTAAAGGTTGTTTTACCTGAACCAGTTTCACCTATAATACCAATAGATTCACCTGGTTTAATATTTAGATTAATGTTCTTTAAACTAGGTTGATTATTACCGTGATATTTAAAAGTAACATTCTTAAATGTAATTCCACCTTGTAGGTTAGCTTTAATAGCATTTTCAGCATTTTTAATGCTTGGTTCGTGATTAATGATTTCTTTAACACGTTTAACGCTAGGGATAGCCATTAAAACCATTCCAAGCACATTCATAATTCCCATTAAGGAACCTGAAATCATTCAGATATAAGAACCAAAAGCTACTATAGAACCTATTTGAATACTATTTCCTAGTACAAGTCTAGTTCCAATACCTCCAAGAGCAACCACAGACATAAAGATTGTTCCTAAGATAACTGGTGTGTTTCAAGATACTATTTTATCAACTTTAGTATTTGTGGTTTTAAGCTTATTAGCAAGTGTTAAAACTTTTTCTGCTTCAGATTTTTCTGTTACGTATGATTTAATAGTTCTCATACCATTTAGATTTTCTTGAATTTTTTGGTTATAAGCATCATATTCTTTATAAAGTAATTTATATTTAGGATATGAGCTATATCAAATAACAAGGAATAATCCTGCAATTAGTGGTAGAGATACTAAGAAAATTGCAGATAAATTAAGAGATTCTTTTATAGCAAAAACAATAGCTGCTATAAACATGAAAGGTAAACGTACAAAAGCTCTAATTATCATCATAAAAGCCATTTGTATATTATTAACATCATTATTTAAACGATTTAAGATTACCCCATTACTAAATTTGTCTATGTCATTGAATGAGAACTCTTGCACTTGAGCAAAAATTGCATGACGCATATTTTTAGAAAATATGGTTGCAGCTTTTCCTGAGACAAAAGCCACTAATATACCGGAAGCAAGAGAGGCAAGAGCTAATCCAATTAGAATTAGACCTTTATCAATAACGATTTGTTTGTTTTGTTGCTTAATTCCTTCATCAATAACACTACCTACGATTTGAGGCATGAATACTTGCATAAGAACTTCAGCAATTACTAAAATAATAGATAAGATCGCATACCAACGAGCACCTTTAGTTAAATGATATAAAGAAGGCGTTTTACTTTTCACCTTCTTTATAATTCTTTGCTCTTTACTTTTTGTCATGATTATTTAAAATACATTCTTCATCACGGTGCACGTGTACTTGCTCATGTCCATCGTTAAAACATTTGCAGGCATATTGTTGGTAAACATCTTGTTGTACTAAACACATTATTTCTTCAATTAGTACTCCGTATTTAGAAACAAATCCAGGATCTAAATAATAGTAATTAGCCACACCTTCTTTTCTAATTTTAACCACTCCGGCACGTTTTAGGTTACCTAGGTGTTTAGAAACATTAGGTTGTTTTTCTTGTAATGAATTTAGTAAATCATTAACATCACATTCACGTTCATGGCAAGTATATAGGTGAATAATTAGTTTTAATTTAACATCTTTGGATAAGAAGTTAAGTATTTGTAAAGTATCCATATTATCCTCCTTATTCTTCTTCATCTACGGATTCGATAATTCATTCAGCTGTAGCATCATGTATACTTGGTCTATCACTTAATTTAGTATTTCTTTTAACTGAATTTTCAGCTTCAGCAACTTTAGCAAGTGTGTCTTCTTCTAAATCATGATGTAAGACTACTTGTGTTCTATTGTTTTCATCTTCATCATCGTCAAAACTAAAGTTAATTACAAATTCATCATCAGCTAAGTCTTCTTCATCTTCACTAGCTCAAGAAGATTCTTCTTCTATTGATGTTTCATTTGAATCAGACATAGATTCTTCGTTATTTTCAACTTTCTTAATAAATTGAGTAACTTCTTTTGTAAGTTGGTCAGCTGTATTTTCAATAGCTAGTGAAATTTGATTAGCATCTTCTTCATCGTTTGAAAGTTCGCTATGTGGTTCACTTTGAATTTTATCACTAGCATATAGTGATATTTTTTCTTCTAACTTAGAAAGATCAATTCCTAATTCTGAAAAATCAGTTTCAAATTGATCTACGAAACTTTCTTCTAAGTCTAACTCACTGTCATCTTGAATTTCTTCAGACTCTTGAACTTGATTATTATCTTCTTCTACTGTTAAAGTTTGATTTTCTTCAAATTCATTTTCTTTTTGTACTTCTTCAACAAGTTCTTCTGAAGTTTCTAAGTCTTGCTCATTAGCTTCTTTAATTTCTTCTGATGTTCAAGCAAATTCTTCTTCACTTACAACATAAGCATCAAAGTCATTTTGGTCTTCAGAGCCAATTACTTCTAGTTCTTTAGTTTCAAGCATTTCATCTTCTGCATCATGAACCTCATTTTCTTCTTCAAATGAGGTTTCTTCTTCGATTTCTTCAGTGATTTCATCTTGAATTGATGTAGTAGTTGTATCTTCTTTTAATGTTACAGTAGATGTTGAAAGCTGTTCTTCAGTTACATTTAGCCCTATAACATTGCTTGTTTGAGTTTGTTTATCTTCCTCAAGTTCAATTTTATTGATTGCATAAGTGTTTGTTTTATTTGATAAAGAAGATTTTTCAAAGCTATTAATTTCTTTAGTGTTAAATCATTTTTCAACATTGTTTTGTTCATATATTCAAGAAATAGGATTAATTACAGTAACATCATATTTCTTAGATTTAAGGAATTTAATAGCATCATATAGGACAACATATTTTTCAATTGAGTTTGAATAGTTAAAAGTATCAAAGCATATACATTTGAAAGGAATTTTATTATATGTAACTACAATGTCAATATCAATTGAACCTACAGTATAGTCTTTAAAGATTTCAAATCTTGGATTTGAAGCAACAACTTCCTTGATTTTTTCAAATACAATATCTTTAAATCATTGATCCTTATTAAAAGTATTAGAAATAGCACTATGTTTTGTATCAAATGATTTTTTAAGCATCTTTAAGCGTTCTTCAGGTGTTCTTTCTAAGAATTCAAGTCATTTCTTGAAGATACGCATATCTTCACTCATTTCATATTGAGAAACAATATCACTTGATTTTATTGTTTTAATAACAATCATCTTGTCTTTAGCACGTGATATTGCTACGTTTAAGGCATTTTTACCACCCGGTCTACATACATAAGTTGAATTTAGCTTAGTATTTTTGTCGTAAGCAACCGTTGCTACAACTAAGTCAGCTTCATCTCCTTGAATGTTTTCGATATTTCTTATTAATAGACGTTTTGAAGCGATAGCATCTTCTAAATCATGGTGGTTTTTATAAATTTCATTAGTTAAGTAATCACTTTGTTTAGCATTGAATGAAAGAAGGATAATTTTATTATATTTGTCTAGGTTTTCTTTTACTTTTTCAATAGCTAAGTGAGCTTCCATTAAGTTTCGATTGTTATCTCACTCTCCATTTACTTCATAAACCTCGATTGGATCATTATTTCAGACACTAGCTGCATCTAAAACATCTAATTGTCCTTGATAGAAGTTTCTAGAAGAAAAGGTCATAAGAGATGCATGATTAGATCTATAGTTCTTATTAAGCATAATTGAATGTACACCTAAAGAAAGTGCATAATCAAGTACAGATTCAACTTGTCCGAAGATAGAATCGTCTGTATAACGAACACCAAATCAGTTACTTGGCTTCATTTGTTCTGTATCACCAGCTAAAATATTTACTTTAGCTAAATATAAAATAGGAAGGGCATTTTCTATAAAAATTTGACTTGATTCATCTAAAATAGCATAATCAAATTCTTGTTTCTTTCATCCTGAAAGATCTGTGTTAGGTGTTGCAATAATAATAGGATAAATTAGTTTAATCATTTCTGAGTATTTTTTAACGAAACGATATGGCTCTAGGTTATTAATTCTAACTGATTGAGCAAACTCACGGTAAAGACGCTTTTGGTCTTCGTTAAAATTATTAATTCTGTTAAAGATTTTTTCAGTAATGATTTGTTTTAAGGCTTCTTCATTAGAAATTAATGGTTTATGTGCAATATCAGCATTTAATTTAATTAATTCATTAAGTCTTCTAAATGGTGAATATTCAGAATCAACATTATTAAATCCGATGCTGATAATAAAGTCCATTAAGTCAGCTCATGAGCCATCAAAATTAGGCATTCTACCATCTATTTCATTACCTATTTTTCTTAATTCATAGTACTTTTTAACAAATGGGAAGAATGTTAAACGAGAAATCTTAAGTAATTCTTTAGCTGTTTGACAATGTGTAGGATTTTTTGGATATTTTATATCTCTAGGTAGAGATAAGATGAATTCCATATCTTTTACAAAGTCAAAATTGTCTTTATGTTGTGCAATATAGTAGTATGCTTTTAAAACATTTTGAGCTAAAGCATCATTTAAATATTCAGAAGCTTGAGAAATAAATTCAAGCTCACGTTTTGTAATAGTTCCAATAGATTCAATTTTTCTTGAATCATTAAAGTTTTCAAGCATATCTAAATATTCTTTAATAGGCTTATAGAATGCTTTTCTATTCATATCCTTAGTATTTAGGATAAATAAACAAAATGGTGCTAATGAGTTCATTCTGTTTTTAATAACGTCTAAAGCAGCTTTCTTTTGACTAGCAACTATAGCTGTTTTTCCATAGAATAGAATATTAGCAAGTAAATTAACGATTGTTTGAGATTTACCTGTTCCAGGAGGACCTCAAATTACAGTGTTTTGGTTTAATGCCGAAACAATCGCCTTATCTTGAGATAAGTTAGATTCAGTGATTCTAAGTAGTGTTAAATTAGGATTAAAAATTAATTTATTAATTACTTCTTTATAGACATTTTTGTTAAATTCAACTTTGATAATATCATCCATTTCGTTATTTAGGATAATATCCTTCATCCGATTTCGTGAGTAACCACCTCAAGGTTGATAAATACCTAAAACAGCTCCAGGATAGAATCTAATGTTTTCATTAGTAATATCTTCATATGTAAATCTTTCAAACTCACTAGCAAGATTTTCAGGTATTTTATATAACCCTTCTCAATCTTGACGAAGTTTAGAAATCAATGAAGAAATCTTATAATCTTTAAAGTCTGTATCAATACTTAAATTAAATTCATTGTTATTTAAGAAGAAAAGTAACTTTTCATTAACCTTGATATCGCCATCACTTTTAATAATAGGTTTACCATTAGTAAAAGTGATATTTGCTTCTTTTAGGAATAAAGGTGCATAAATAACACGATCATCTTTTTTAAGAGAAAGAAATAAGAAACCTATGTGTAAAGGTCAAATATTAGTTTCATCAAGAATGTTTGTGACTTTATCATTTAAAATTTTTCACTTAAGAATTGATTTTTGCACCTTTAATTCAAGTTGGTTTAAAATCTTTTCTTTGTTATGTTCATAATTTTCGTAGATGTTTTCACTATTAAATCTAATGCCTAATCTTTGAAAATCATCAGAATGAGATTCCATATATTGAACTAAATTTTCTGAGTTTGAAATATTTAAAATGCGCTTGATGTGTTCTACTACACTATCATCAAGTGCTGATACTTGAAATGTTTCATTATTAAAAATTGTCTCAATATTCTTTTCACCTACAAGTTGATAAAGATCCATATAATATTTATCATTTAAACGAGTAAATATTGATGAATCACTTTGTGTAATATCAAGCAAGTTATCAAGCACAATTTTGTATTTGTTTTGTTCTTGCATCATACCCTCCTTACTTAATTAATTTTTGTAACTCTTTGTATACGACTTGTGTATATTCACCTAAAACAAGAGATACTCCGTTGCTACGAGCAACAATTCCACTAATTCCTTTCAATTTGTTTAAATCTTGTAATTTAACTAGTTTAATATCTTTAACACCAATGTTTATACGATTTAATCTAGTCTCAACTTTAGCAATATTATCATCACCTAAGCAAATTAAAAAATCACTAAATTTAAAAGGCAATTTATCGTTTTGATAAATTGTGTTTTTTTCTTTTTTAATTTGTTTACTTCACTTAATTCAAATTAATCCTAGTGTAATGATTGTTAAAAATACTATTAAAAATTTATCCTTTTTCATATGCATTTATTATAATATTATTTATAAATAAATTTATAAATAATTACATTTTTTAGCCTTATTTATAAATGTTTTCGATTTATTTATTTAGAAGTAAAATAACAATAGCATTAAAAAGAAGGTAGCAAAATGCAACATAATAAATACAAAGATATCATCATTTGTTCTACTGATACAGTGTGTGGTATAGGTGGTCCTGTTAACGGTACAACTCTTGAATTACTTTATGAACTTAAACAAAGACCTAAAAGTAAAAAAATAATGATTTTAGTCGGCTCTCTTGCTCAAGCACAAGCCTTTCCACAATGAAACAAAGAAGCAACTAAACTTGCTAAAGAAAAATGACCTGGAGGAGTAAGTATAGTTGTTAATGATCAAGGCTTTAGAATGCCAAATTGTCCTGCTCTTCAAGCTTATTTAATATCAAATGGCCCTATCTATATGAGTAGTGCAAATATTTCAGGACAAGCTGTTTTAACCTTGGAGCAAGTCTCAAAAGTATTTCCACAAGTTTCCAATGTTTATGATTTCTGTCAGCCTAATGGAAAGCCTAGTGATATATATAATTTAGATACTGGAGAAGTAATTATTCGTGAAAAATAGTCTGCTTAGCAGATTTTTTATTTTTAAAAAAAATCAAGCCCTCAATTGAGCCTGATTTGTAGTGGTTTATATTAAGCTGCTGGTCTTGCACTAGGTGTTTCTTCTGTTCCAGATGTTGTATCTTTTCCTGTTTCAGTTGAACCTGTAGAGTTATTAGTTCCTGCTTCTACAGGTTTTTCTCCACCTTCAGCTGGTGTTGTAACAGGTGTAGCTTCAGGTTTTGCAAATTTAATAGTTAATTCATAAGGATTTGAGAATGTATATATATGGTTGATGTCTTTAACAACTCTATATTGAATTGTTAATTCTCGTTTTTCTTGGTCAAATTTTACAATATCAAGAAAGCCGGAAGGAGTTAGATAATTTTTCTTATTTCTAAATGCAATTTTATTTGCTGAAGCAAGCTGTAATTTTAAGTCTCTTATATATATATGACCTTCTGTAAGGTTCACATATTTATTTCTTTCACTAGGGTCTTTTACATTAAGAATGCTTTCTGAGAAATAATAACTTAATTGTTTTTGTCCATTTTGTTCACTGATTAATTTAAATGCAGCTTCAATATCTTTTTGATTTGTTGTTAATGTTATTTCGCCTATTGTTAGTGGTTTTAATGCATCAACATCTTCTTGTGGTACGGAATGGAAGCCTTTAATAACTACAGATTTTTCTGCTTTAACTTTGTTATCAGTTTTTAGTTTTAATTCAAATTTAACTGTTAATGTACCTGCTGGATTATCTGCAGCAATACTTAAAACTGTTGCATCATATTTTTCTGTATCATATCCAGCTAGATTTAATTTACTTGTTGTTAATGCACTTGCATTAACTTTTGCTTTAGAAGCATCAACATTTTCCATAAAAGCTTTCGGTAAATTTACTTGAACTTTTTTAGTTTCTTCTTCAACTAATTGTGCTGGTGTTTTAACAGCTGGATCAGCTTGAGGTGTTTTTTCTGGGGCTGGTTGTTCTCCATCAACTGGTTTAGGTGCAGGTTTTACATCCCCTGGGTTTGTTGTTCCACCTTGAGCTGGTTTTTTCCCATCAGCAGGTTCAGGAGTAGATGTTTCAGGTGCTGGTTTTTTTACATCAGTTTTTTCTGGAGCAGGTTTTTCTGCTTCTTTTTTAGTTCCATTGTTACATGAAATTGCTATCATAGGAGCTGCTAATGCAGTTACTCCTGTTAAAGTTAATAAAATAGTTTTAATTTTTTTCATTTTCTTATTCTCCCTTTGTCATTCAATTTAATTGTAATACTTTCCATTATCGTTATATAGAAAATGGGTAAAAATGGAAAAAAATTCCACATTTGTTCCACATTTTTTATAGAAGATATAAAAAATCTATGCTAATAGCATAGAAATTTAAATTTATTTAAGTAAGTATGCAACATTGTGATTATTGCTGAAATATTGTAATTGATTAATATTGCCAAAAGCCAACTTATATTTAAGAATTAATTCATTTGTTTCTGGATTAAATTTACAAGTGATTAAATAATTGGGTTCACCATTTTGTAGTGCAGGTTTTTCTTGATTTACAATATAAAATTCATATTCAAGTAGATTATCATTTGCATGTAGTATCGTTATATCTTTCCCATTGATATTAGCACATACTAAAACATCAAATAATTCATCCCCTTTTATTATAGGAACTATCTTTAAATTTGCATTTTCCTTTAAATATTTCACTATGGCTTCTTTATTTTTAGCAAAATCATTACTTATTTCAAATAAATTTTCAGTTATAGAATTGTCGAATCCAGATTCAGATTCATCAACTAAGTTTAAATTTGAATCCACTTCATTTTCATCTTTAGGTGTTCGACTTAAAACAATAGTTGATGACTTAAGATCTGAAAGATACACTTTACCCTCATTAGTGCTTGCTATTCTATAAGTCATAACAAACTCATTCCGACTTAAATCAGCACTTGAAAGTATTTTTTTAGAAGTATTAAATAAATTATTTGCATCTAGAACAATTTCTTCATTAGTTAATGTTTCATTTTCTAAGAGATCTAATTTTTGGCTTAATAAAGGTAATTTTCCATTATCTATCAAGCCGTAAAGCATTTTGCTTTGTGGTTCAAAATAAAAGTAATTTTTAATCTCAAAGTCTTTTTTAATTGATTCTAAATTTAAATAATCTAGAAACTTATCTATTTCTTTTCCTTTAGCAGGAGCAAAATTTAATTCTCTATCTTTTTGTTCCTTTTCTCACTTGCTTATAGGTCTGAAACCTTTATAAACAAGATTCTTTGTTTCTATATCGTTAGAATCATTTTTGCTTAAGGATAATTTTATATTTAATGTTCCTTTTTCATCATCTGGTACAAATCCATCTAGGACATAGCTCTTAAAATATTTTGTATTGAGATTGTCCACTTTAAAATATTCTTTATATTGTTCTTTATTAATTAAACTTGGATATATCGAACTGAAAAGTTCTGCTTTTTTAGCGTCCTTAAGCACAAGATTCCCTCAATTGTTTTTATGTTCTTCTTTACTACAAGCCAGCATACTTAAAGGTAATAATCCAACAATCGGTAATGATAAAAATTTTAGCTTTCTACTTCATTTCATTTTGTCTTCTTTCTTATTGAATTATATTATTTTAAGCTGTAGAGACTTGCTTTTAGCTCATATTTGTGGAAATGATTTATTCGTTCCACAAATATGCTGTAAAACTCTTATTTATAAATAAATAAGATATTAAATATGTGGAAAAAAGTTAATTAAATGAAGTTTATTAGTATACATACGATAGGTAAGTGTTAGAATTATATTACTATTAAAATTTGATTTAGATTTAATATTAATACAGGAGATTTTATGACACCACATATTAGTGCTAAAAAAGATGAAATAGCTAAAACAGTTATTATGCCAGGAGATCCACTTAGAGCTAAATACATTGCAGAAACTTACTTAGATCCAGGTTACAAGTTAGTTTCTTCAGTACGTAATGCTTATATTTTTACAGGAACATACAAAGGAAGACCAATAACAATTGCTTCTAGTGGTATGGGAATTACCTCAATGGGTATTTATGCTTACGAACTATTTTCTGTTTATGATGTAGATAGAATTATTCGTACAGGATCAGCTGGTTCTTATAAAGCTGATTTAAAACTTTATGATATTGTAGCCCCTACTGAAGCAATTTCTGATTCAACTTCATTTAGAAGACTTCTTTTAGGTAAAGAAGAAAAACTTTCTTATCCAGATGCTGAACTTAGAAATGAAATTTTAGAAATAGCTAAAAAACAAAATGTAGAAGTTAAAGGTGGTAGAGTACATACAACAGATTCTTTTTACTCAATTCTTCCTTTTGAACAAAGAATAGCTGAAACTGATGCAATTTGTGTCGAAAACGAAGCTCATGCTCTATTTACTGTTGCTGAAGCTTTAGGAAAGAAAGCAGCAGCTATTGTTACAATTAGTGAAAACTGAATTACAAAAGATCACACATCAGCAGAGCAACGTCAATTTACCTTCAACAAAATGATGGAGATAGCTTTAGAATTAGCTAAATAAAGCTTAAATTTATGTAATCTAGAAGCATTCTGGATTACATTTTTAATTAAATTAAAAATTTAATTAGCAGGTTGAAAATTTGCTAGAAACATTCAAAAATCCTATAAATAAATAAGGGTGTAAAAACCTTATTTTTTAATATTTAAGTGTTAAAATTATATTGACTATTAAAGTCCAAATGTCATAAGCATTTTAATTTAATTAAATAGGAGGTTATTAATTATGACACCACACATTAATGCAAAAAAAGAAGATATTGCTAAAACAGTTATTATGCCAGGAGACCCATTAAGAGCAAAATTTATTGCTGAAACATACTTAGACCCTGGATACAGACTTGTTAACACAGTTAGAAATATGTTTATGTTCACAGGAACATACAAAGGAAAACCAATCACAGTTGCTGCTAGTGGAATGGGATGTCCTTCAATCGGAATTTACTCATACGAACTTTTCAAATTCTACGATGTTGACAGAATTGTTAGAATTGGATCAGCAGGATCATACAAAGCTGATTTAGGATTATACGAAGTTGTTCTTGCTTCAGAAGCTGTTGCTGATGCTGATGCATTCAGAAGAATCGCTTTAGGAAAAGAAGGAGTTGTTGCTACACCTTCAGCTAAATTAAACGAAGAAATTAAAGCTATTGCTAAAGAAAATGGAACACCACTTACAGTTGGTAGAGTTCACTCATCAGACGTTTTCTACTCAGTTGTACCAGTAGAAAAAAGAATTGAAGACACACAATCATTATGTGTTGAAATGGAATCATACGCTTTATTCACAAACGCTGAAGCAACAGGTAAAGAAGCTGCTTGTTTATTAACAATCAGTGACAACATTATTACACATGAAGAAACTTCTGCTGAAGAACGTCAATTCGCATTTACAAAAATGATGGAGATTGCTCTTAAATTAGCAAGATAATTATGCGTGTAGTAGATATAATCGAAAAAAAACGTTTAAACAAAGAATTAACAAACGAAGAAATTAAATTCTTAATTACTTCATATGTAAAAAACGAAACACCAGATTACCAAATGAGTGCTTTCTTGATGGCTGTTATGTTTAACGGTATGTCATCAAGAGAAATTGCAACAATGACAAAATACATGATGCACTCAGGTGATGTTATTGACTTATCAGCTATCCCAGGGATTAAAGTAGACAAACACTCAACAGGTGGAATTGGAGATAAAACAACACTTGCTGTAGCACCTATTGTTGCAGCTTGTGGAGCTCCAGTTGCCAAAATGAGTGGACGTGGATTAGGACACACAGGTGGAACAATTGATAAACTTGAATCTATTCCAGGATTTACAGTAGAAGTAAGCGAAAAAGACTTTATTGAACAAGTTAAAACACACGGTATTGCAGTTATAGGACAAAGTGCACAACTTGTGCCAGCTGACAAAAAATTATATGCTTTAAGAGATGTTACATCAACAGTTGAATCTATTCCTCTTATTGCATCATCAATTATGTCTAAAAAACTTGCTACAGGTTCAAATGCTATTTTACTTGACGTAAAATGTGGTAATGGTGCATTCATGAAAAACCTTGAATCTGCTCGTGAATTAGCTCGTACAATGATTAACATCGGTAAAGAACTAAATGTTGATGTTAGAGCTGAAATTACAAACATGTCTAGACCAATCGGTAGAGAAATCGGAAATAAAAATGAAGTTTTAGAAGCAATGTGAACTTTACAAGGTAAAGGACCTGCTGACTTTAACGAATTAGTTTACTCTTCATGTGCTACAATCTTAGAACAAGCTAAAATTGCTACAGATCACGAACAAGCTCTTGCAATGGTAAAAGATGCTGTTGATTCAGGTAGAGCTTTAGACAAATTCTACGAATTTGTTACAGTACAACACGGAGATGTAGAAGCACTTAAATCTCCAACATTCTGAAACCCTAAATATAAATTAGAAGTTATTGCAGATCAAGAAGGATACTTAGAAATCTTTGATGCATTAACATTCGGAATTGTTTCAATGAAACTTGGAGCAGGAAGAAAAACTAAAGAAGATTCAATCGACTTTGAAGCCGGAATTACTCTTAACAAGAAAACTAACGAAGCAGTTAAAAAAGGTGATGTATTATTCACTCTTTACTCTTCAAACCCAATTGATGTTGAATTAGTTGAAGAACTTAAGAATGGATACAAATTCAACCAAGAAAAAGTTGAAAATAAAATTATTTTAGATAAATTAAAATAAGGAAAAAGGATACATTATGAATTACAACAAAATGATCGACCACACATACTTAAAACCAGAAGCTACAAAAAAAGACATCGACAAATTAATCGATGAAGCTGTTAAATACGATTTTAAAACTGTTTGTGTAAACTCTTCATGAGTTAAATATGTTGCTGAAAAATTACAAGGTACAGGTGTAGGAATTACATCAGTAGTTGGTTTCCCTCTAGGAGCTATGATTACTCAAGCTAAAGCACAAGAAGCTAAATTAGCTATCGAACACGGTGCAGATGAAATCGATATGGTAATTAACATCGGTAGATTTAAACAAGGTGACTATGAATATGTTTTAAACGATATCAAAAAAGTTAAAGAAGCATGTGGAACACACGTATTAAAAGTTATTATCGAAACAGCTTTATTAACTGAAGATGAAATTAGAGAAGCTACAAAAATCGTTATGAAATCAGGAGCTGAATTTATCAAAACATCTACAGGATTTAGCTTTAGAGGTGCTAACTTAAACGATATCAAAGTTATGAAAAGCGTATGTGGAGACACATTATTAATTAAAGCTGCAGGTGGAATTTCAAACATGGATGATTTAATCGCTATGTATGAAGCTGGAGCAACAAGATTCGGAACAAGTCGTTCAGTAGCAATTATTGAAGGAAAAGAATCTAAAGGTGGATATTAATAACCTTTCAAATGCCTAATTTAGGCATTTTTTCATACTCTTTTTTGCCTATAGAGCGCGCTTTTATTCTGAACTTCATCGAAAAAGATAATAGGAAAAATTGGTAATAGACCGAATGTTGTGTAATCACCTTCGTAAATAGAAAGGTGATTTTTTG
>NZ_JBTKTG010000004.1:0-60751 GCF_054456995.1 Mycoplasma tracheobuteonis
ATATCTGGTATAAAAGCCAGATATTTTAGTGTTGCAATGGAAATTGCATTTTAGTAAATGTGGAACATTCCACATTTTTCAAAAGTTTTAGTTATTTTTCAGTATTAACTAAGTCAACAATCTTTTTAGCAGCAATAGCACCATCACTAGCTGCAGTAACGATTTGACGTATATCTTTTACTCTAATATCGCCAGCTGCAAAAATACCAGGAACCTTAGTTTCCATATTTTCATCAGTTATTATAAATCCTTTTGAGTCTAGAATATCTAAGTCTTGTAAAAATCAGGCTGTTGATTCCATGCCGATATATGGGAAGAATGAAGAAACTTTGATTTCTTCTTCATTACCATCTTGATCTTTTATAATTGCACTTTCGAGTTGATTTTCACCCTTAAGTTCTACTATTTGAGAAAAACGATGAATTTTAATGTTAGGCAATTTGTATAAGTCTTGAACTAGTCTTCTTTCAGCAGCAAAATCACCACCTCTAATTACTAAATGCACTTCTGAAGCGATGCTTGATAAGTAAGCTGATTCTTCAACAGCTGAGTTACCATCTCCTAAAACTAATGTAGGATTTTTACCGAATAAAGGACCATCACATATGGCACAAAAACTAACACCACGATTCATAAATTTATCGATGTTTTTAATAAATGTAGGTATTTTGTTTTTCATTCCTGTAGCAATTAAGATAGTTTTAGCTTGTATCATTTGTCCACTAGCTAGATAAACTTCTTTGTGTGTTACATCAATATTTTTTACTTCTACAACATCACCATAGATGTATTTGGCACCATACTTTTGAGAGTGGTTAAAAAATTCTTGAGCTAATTCCCAACCCTCAATCATTTCTGTACCAATTCAGTTTTCAACTTTATTTGTAGCTGAAAGCTTACCTCCTGGTGTTCCTTTTTCGATGAAGGCAACTGATAAATTTGCTCTAGATGCATAAAGCGCAGCATTTAAACCAGCTGGCCCTCCACCAATAATTACTAAATCATATGATTCATTCATATACACTCCTTTTTAATTATTATAGTTATAAAAAAAGCATTAGTTAATGCAATTTTTATTTTCTGATTTTTGTTTTAGTAAAGCATACTAAATGTTTAAGAGTAGTTCTGTAAACATAATTGTTGTATTTTTCTTTATCTTTCATTTCATAGACTCATCTATATTTGTCAAGTTTTTTATCATACTTAACAATTGCAAAAAATTGATAGTACATAAAAATGATAACCCCAAGAATAATGAAGATAACTGCAACATAGGTATAAAGGTTATATGATTCTTCTCTTAATGGTTCCATCGCTGCACGAGTTACACCATATCATAATAGGTATAATGCACCTGTAGCTCCTGGTTTAAAAATACCAAAGTAATTAAATACTCAGCAAAGAAGAATATATCCAACTAAGTTAGCTAGCCCTTCATATAAGAATAATGGGTATCTATAAGCACCGAGTAATCCTAAATTATCACTTGTTTGATCTGAAATATACATATTAGAAGCAAATGTGTGCCCTAATGAAATAACACTATTTCCACTTCAATCTATTTTTCCATAAACTTCGTGGTTTGCATAGTTACCAAAACGTCCAACGAATTGTCCGACTAAAACAGCAGGAAGAATATAGCTAAAGCATTTTCTCATATCGATGTATTGACGTTTTGTGTATAAGTAACAAGTATCAAGAACAGCAGCTAAGATAACACCTCCTTGAATACTCATTCCACCTTCCCAAATCGCATATCAATGCGAATTAGGGAAAGGATTTTGTGGATCGTAAATTAAACGTTCGATTATAAATCCTAAACGACCACCAAAGATACCTGCTGGTACTGTAATAATGATAACTACGAATAAGATATTTACATCTCAATTTTCTTTATATCAGAAAAAGAAAACAGTTAAGATAGCAAATAAGAAACCAAACATAATCATTAATGAATAAAGGTGCATTGAATAATTACCAATATTGAATAAGATTGTTGGCTCTCCCTCTCTTATGGGACTATTGGGTAAAAACGAAGGTAAATTATTCATTATTCTCCTTTTGTGCTCTTTCATATAACATTTCAACTACATTCATTCCTGAATTTCTAGCTAAATATGTATTTACTGCAGCCTTAATTAAGGAAGCAGCTGAGCCCCCTTCTTTAATTGGGATTTGCATTTTTCTAATTGATCTACCAAAAATAGGATATTCCAAGTAGTCTGTTCCAAGACGATCAAAATCATTTTTACCTTCTTGACGAACTAATTCAATAACTAAATCAATCATAGATGATTTAGCAACTGAGGAAACTCCGTAAAGTTGTGTAATATCAACTAAACCAATCCCTCTAATTTCAAGGAAGTTACGAGTAATATCAGGTGATGAACCAATAAAGATATTTCCGTTATCTTTGATTAATACAGCGTCATCAGAAATTAGAACACTACCTTGCTGAACTAGCTGAAGTGCTGCTTCAGATTTTCCAATTCCTGATTCACCTGTGATAAGCACACCGGTACCACCGATAAGGACAAGTGTTCCATGTACTTGTGTAACTTCTCCGAAGTAATTATTTAAATATGAACCAATATTTGTAGAGATGTAAGAAGTAGACATGCGAACCAATGCTACAGGGATTTTGTATTTATTTGCAACATCAATAACTCAATTTATAGCAGGCTTATTGAATCCTTTTGACAATATAACGATAGGTGGTTTACGTGAAAATACTCATTCTAATGATTCATATGCTTTGGTTTTACCAATTAAACTAAATCATGTAGATTCTGCAGTACCTCAAGCTATGACGTTTTTTGAAATACGATCATTTTCAAAATGTTCAGCTAGCTCTAACCCAACACGTTTAATTGCTGGGAGATAAATATCATTATATTCAAGTTCTACATCTTTACCATTAATAATATTTAAATCAAAGAATTCGATAATTCTTTTGATGTTCATTTTCTTTTTTTCTTTACTCATAAACTTCCTTAAATAAAATCTATTTAATTATATAAGTTATTATCTTATTTAAAATAAGATAATTATTTTTTTAGAATTTTGTTTAGAAATTCGCCAGTATAACTTCCTGGTGTAATTGAAACTTGTTCAGGAGTACCACTAGCAACAACTTGACCACCATGTATTCCACCATCAGGACCTAAATCAATTAAATAATCACAAGACTTAATTACGTCTAAATTATGTTCGATAACAACAACTGTATCCCCATTGTCTACAATACGATTTAAGATGTCGATAAGTTTTTTAACATCGTGAGTATGAAGACCTGTGGTAGGTTCGTCTAACACATAAACAGTCTTGCCTGTAGGTTTTCTTTGTAAATAAGTAGCTAATTTAACTCTTTGAGCTTCTCCACCACTTAAAGTTGTCGACATTTGTCCTAATTGTATGTATCCTAGACCTACATCCATAAGAATTTGTAATTTATCAAGGATTTTTTGTTTATTTTTAAAAAAGTCAATAGCTTCTTCAACAGACATATCAAGAATTTGCGAAATATCTTTATGATGATATTTAATTTCTAATGTTTCACGATTATATCTTTTTCCATCACATTGATCACAAGGAACGAAAACATCAGGGAGAAAGTGCATTTCGATTTTTATAAAACCATCACCACAACATTTTTCACATCTACCACCAGGGATATTAAAGCTAAAACGAGATTTAGTATAACCACGAGCACGGGCTTCAGCTACATTACCAAAAATATCTCTGATATCATCAAAAACACCGGTATATGTTGCTGGATTAGAACGAGGAGTTCTTCCTATAGGTGATTGATTTACAGCAATCACTTTATCGATATTATTTAATCCTTGAATTGAGCTAAATTTGGCTTTTTTATGGTTAATACCATCAAGTAAGTCTAATGAATATTGGATACCACGAACAAAAATTTCATTAATCAATGTACTTTTACCTGAACCTGAAACCCCTGTTATTCCGACAAGTTTACCAAGTGGAATTTTTACATCGATATTTTTTAGATTATTTTCTCTAGCACCCTTAATAACTATTTCTTTATTATTACCTTTTCTACGAGCAAGTGGAATTGGTATATTTCATTCTTGGGATAAGTATTTTCCAGTAATAGATCTTTCGCTAGCGATAATATCGTCTAGAGTACCTTGTGCTACAACTTCACCACCATGAATACCTGCCTGAGGACCAATATCCACGATATAATCAGCAGCAAACATTGTGTCTTCATCATGTTCTACAACAATTAAAGTATTTCCTATATCAACCATTTTTCTAAGTGTATTAATAAGTTTTAAATTATCTTTTTGGTGTAAACCTATAGAAGGTTCATCAAGTACATATAGAACCCCCGTTAGGTTAGAACCTATTTGAGTAGCTAATCTAATTCTTTGAGCTTCCCCACCACTAAGTGTTTCAGCACTACGGTTAAGTGTTAAATAGTCCAAACCAACATTTTTTAGGAATGTTAATCTATCGATTAATTCTTTAGTAATAAGGTTTGAAATTTGCAGTTCTTGAGGTGTAAGCTTGTTTAGTAATCCTTGAACATTATCCAAACATTCTTCGACAGAAAGCAGTGTGTAGTCATAAATATTTTTATTATCGATTAGAACAGCTCTAGCAGATTCGTTTAAACGAGATCCATTACATACTGAACAAGTAAATGAACCCATGTATTTATTTAAATATTCACGTCTTCTGTCGGATGAAGTTTCATAATACAATTTTTCAATTTTAGTTACTATACCTTCTATCATTCTATCGCGACGAATAATATTATTAGAAGAAGATTTCAATGCATAAGCAATAGGCTCATTAGAACCATACATAATAATATTTCTTTGATCTTGAGTTAATTCTTCAATTGGTGTGTTTTTGTCTATATTATAGTGTTGAAGAAGTTGATCAAACTCTTGCCATTCCAGATTTGTTGTGTTAATTGTATTTTCAAAATATTTAATAGCACCTTCGTTTATAGTTCTTCATTGTTCAGGAACGATTGCATCGAAATCAGCTTTAAATTCAACACCTAAACCTTTACAGTTTTCACACATACCGTATGGGGCGTTAAATGAAAATAAACGAGTTTCAATTTTAGGCATATTAAAGTCTTTATAAACACAAGAGTGAGTTTTAGAATAAGTATAAACTTGTTTTGTTTCAACATCTTCAATTTTAATTAACCCATTTGAATACTCAGCTGCAACATCTAATGAGTCTGCAATTTGAACATACTTTTCTTCATTTAGTACTACACGCGTGATGACTAAGTCAATATCATGTTTATTATTTTTAGCTAGTGAGATATTATCTTCTAGCATATAAAAATCACCATCAATTTTAACTCTTACAAAACCATCCTTACGAAGTTTTTCAAGTAAGTTGGCATGAGTTCCTTTTTCGCCTTCAACTAAAGGAGCATAAATAATTAGTTTAGAATTTTCGGGTAATTGGTATATTGAGTCTAATATATCTTTAGTTGTTTGTGAACTAATTTCAATATGGTGATTAGGGCAGTAAGGTTTACCTATACGAGCAAAAAGCAATCTAAAGTAATCATAGATTTCAGTAACTGTTCCAACTGTAGATCTGGGGTTGTTGTGAACAGTTTTTTGCTCTATTGATATAGAGGGAGAAAGCCCTTCTATTTTATCGACATCCGGCTTTTTCGTACCACCTAAAAACATACGAGCATATGAAGAAAGAGAATCAACATATCTACGACGTCCTTCTTCATATATCGTGTTAAAGGCAAGAGAACTTTTACCACTACCACTAAGCCCTGTAAATACAATTAACTTATTTTTAGGAATAGTTAGGTCAATATTTTTTAAATTATTTTCTCTAGCACCTTGAATTATTAATTTGTCTTCTTTACTCATTTATATCCTCCTCTATTGGCTTATGTTTTTCATCAACTTGTAATTCGAGTAATATATCACGTAGTTGAATTGCTCTTTCGTAATCGAGTTCTTTAGCAGCTTGTTCCATTTGTTTTCTAATTTCATCGATTGCTTCTTGTTTTTGCTTTTTAGTAACCTTACCTTTTTCTTGTGATTTAGTAATAATTGCCTCGATAGCATTTGTTATATCGTGACCTTGGATTGGCTCAGGTATAGGTTTAATAATTGTTTTAGGTATTATATTGTGTTCCTTATTATACGCTATTTGCATTGCACGTTTTTCTAGGTTGTCTTCAATACATTTTTGCATACTAGGAGTAATTTTATCTGCATAAAATATGGCTTGCCCATTTGCATTTCTAGCTGCACGTCCTGTAATTTGAATAAGACTTTCTGTATTACGCATAAAGCCTTCTTTATCGGCATCCAGAACAATAACCTTAGAAACTTCAGGGATATCCATACCTTCACGAAGAAGATTAATAGCAACAACAACTTCGTAAGCTCCTTTACGAAGTTTTCTAAGTATTTCATTACGTACAAAAGTATTAAAATCAGAATGTAAATAAGCAGACTTAATCCCTTTTTCTTGTAGATATGCTGATAGAGTTTCAGCTTGTTTTTTAGATCAGGTTAAAATAAGAGCTCTTGAATTAGTATCTCTTTGTTTTATGATTGTGTCATAAATGTCTTCGATTTGATTTTTAGTAGGTTTTACAATTATTTCAGGATCAACTAGACCTGTTGGACGAACAAATAATTTAGCAATCTTTCCTTCTGATTTATTTAATTCATATTCACGAGGTGTAGCTGAAATGTAAATTTTATAAAAATTAAAATTATTTTCTCACTCATCAAAATTTAGAGGTCTATTTTCTAGTGCTGAAGGTAATCTAAATCCATAGTTTACTAAATTTTCTTTTCTACTACGATCTCCTGCATACATCCCACCAACTTGTGGAACTAGCTTGTGAGATTCATCGATAAACATTAATGAATCTTTCGGGAAGTAGTCTAATATTGTGTAAGGTCTTTGCCCAAAATCTCTACCATCAAGGTACATTGAGTAATTTTCAATTCCCTTACATATCCCAAATTCTTGCATATCATCCATATCATTTTGGACTCTTTGAGATAATCTAGAAGCTTCTAAAATTTTTCCCTCTTTTTGAAATGCTGCAATACTTTTATCTAGTTCTTCTTTTATTTTAGGGATAATCACATCATAAATGGAATCTTCAGTAGCATAAGCATTACCTGGCGATAATATATAAATTTTAGGTTTATCTTTCACTTCTTTAGTTAAAGGATCTACTGAAGCAATTTCTTCAATTTCATCGCCAAAGAATGTTATACGAATACAAGCCTCTTCGTTATCAGCAGGATATACAAAAATAGCATCACCTTTAACGGTGAAGTCCCCTGCTTCTTGAACCGCATCATTACGATCGTATTTAATCTGAATTAGCTTATTTATGAAATCCTTCATTGAGATTGGTTGATGTATATAAAATCTAAAAAATGATTCTTTATATACTTCTGGATTTAAGGCGCCATAAATAGCACTAACACTAGCGACTACTATAACATCTTTTCTTGTAAGTAGTGAATTAATAGCGCTCAGTCTTAATATTTCAATTTGCTCGTTTGTTCGTGAATCTTTATCAATATAAACATCTGTTGATGGTATATATGCTTCAGGTCTATAGTAATCAAAGTATGAAATAAAATACTCAACAGCATTTTCTGGGAAAAAGCCTTTAAGCTCACTATATAGCTGCGAAGCTAATGTTTTTGTATGAGAAAGGACAATTACAGGTCTATCAAATTCTTTAATAACATTTGCTATTGTAAATGTTTTACCAGAACCTGTAACCCCTTGTAACACTTGATCTCTTTCATTATTTTTAATACCATCAACTAGCTGTTTTATAGCATTAGGTTGATCTCCAGTTGGTTGATAATTTGAATGTAATTTAAATATTCCCATAAGTTTTTATATTATATTCTTTTATGGCTTTTATCAAAATTATAAAAAAGCTAAATATACACTATAAATATAGCAATATTTAGCTTTTTACATTTATTTTAATATAATTTCTGTCTTATTAAATAATCAATTCCTTCTGATGTTATACGTCTTCCTTTCGAACTTTTTTCAACAAGTTTTAATAACAACAATGGAGGTTCAATTTCATTAACAATACTATCTTTAGTATGTAATAATAAACCTGTAATTGTATCTAATGCGACATATTTTTCTTCAAAACCCTCTTTTAGAACTTCTAAATATTCAATATGATCTTTAGTTAGTCCATATTCATATAAATCTAAATATTTAAAAGTTTTCTTAACGATTCGCTTATTAATAATGCCTTTATTATGCGCTAATGCAAAATCATTAACACGTTCAAGTAAGTGATTAGCTAATCGAGGGATTCTGCGAGAGTAACTTGTGACTAGTTTAAGTATTTCATCACTTACATCAATTGATAATTTTTGTCTAGTTATGGTTAATATCTTAAATATATCTTCTGGTGTGTAGTTTACAATTCTTCCCACAAATCCAAAACGATCTTTAAGTGGTTGAGAGATTTCGTTTAATTTAGTAGTAGCTCCAATTAATGTAAATGGCTTTATTTTCATTCTAATTGCACGTGAATTTCCTTCGGCACCAACGATTAAGTCGAAGACGAAATCTTCCATAGCTCCATATAAAAATTCAATAACATTTTTATTAATACTATGAATTTCATCAATGAAGACTATATCTCCTTCATTAATGACTGATAAAACACTGATTAAATCAGATTTCTTTTCGATATTAGCGCCTTGTATAAAGTGAATACGTGACTTATTTTCTTTAGCAATTAATGTTGCTAAAGTTGTTTTACCCATTCCAGGTGAACCATATAATAATATATGATCTAAAATTTTATTTTGAATTTGAGCACTTCGCATCATAGCTTGAAGTGTTTTGACTAATTTATTTTGCCCAATAAACTCTGAAAATTTATTAGGCCTCAAGTCTAGATAATTCATTTCCATCATTTGCTATAAGCTTAATGCTCTCTTCTATCATATGATCTAAGTCATCTGATAGCTTAATTTTCTTTAAAGCAAGATCAATTTGTGATTTATTAAATCCTAATTGTTGTAATGTTTTATTTAATTCTTCTCTGGTTTGTAACTTTTCTGCTTTTTTATTATCTGCATTAGTTATAATCTTTGATCATTTTTCAGATAGTTGAACACAAATAATATTAGCTAGTTTTTCGCTTATAAATTGAATTGATGATAGTTCTTGATAATTTTCATTTGCTATTAATCTAGCAATGTATTCTCAGCCTCTATCTAGTAATATCATAGCAATTTTAGGACCTACTTTTTCTACGGTTATTAAATCCATAAATAACAATCTTTCTTTAAAATCTTTAAACCCATAAGTACATTCTGTGTAATCAGTTCTATGTGTATAAAGATAAATTTTAGCTTTTTGGCCTACTTCAAATCTAGAATCATTAGGTACATTCATTAAGTAGCCTTCTGATCTTGATTCTAAGATTATGCTTCCTTTGTTTTTATAAACAATTTCTCCAAATATATAAAGTTTCATTCGTTTCCTTTCTTCATCTCTCACTATATATAGTAAATATGCTTGAAAAAGAACAAAAAGCGAACAAAAAAGCACTTTTTCCAGTGCTTTAATTATTTATAAGAATGATTAATTAATAAAGTTATTAGTTATTTCTGTCGTTTAATGCAACATAGCCTTCAACTTTTTTACCTTTGTAAAATCCACAAAATTTGCATACAACATGTTGTTCAATTTTTTGACTGCAGTTTTTGCAAGATACAAGGTTAGGTGTATCTAAAGCTGAGTGAGTGTTTCTTTTGTGTTTACGTTGTTTAGACGTTTTACGTTTTGGAACAATAGCCATTTTACCCCCTTTGAAGTATGTATTAATTAATAAGCTAATTTATTATATTATAAAAATCAAATTTTAAAAATAATTAATTAGTAAAAAATCCTATTAATTTTCAAAAATATCATACTTATTTTTAAGTATTCTAATTATAATTTATTTGTGAAAAAAAATAAGAAAATTAGAGTAGGAATCATAGCTGAATATAACCCTTTTCATAATGGTCATATTTACCAAATAAACTGAATCAAAAGAAACATTCCTAATGCTTATATAATTGTTGCAATGTCGAATAAATTTTCTCAAAGAGGTGAGATCACTTGCGCGAGCTTTAGAGAGAGAAAAAAATATGCAAAAGCCTATGGTGTAGATAAAGTTGTCAAAATGGATGATAGAGATGTTATTCAAGCAGCTCATATTTTTGCTCAATCAGGTGTTAAATTATTAAATAAATATAATATTCAATATTTGGTTTTTGGCTCAGAAACAAATGATGTAACTTTATTTTTAAATATAGCAAAAACTATTAAAGAAAAGAATGTTGAATATAATGAACTTGTAAGGCAATTTATGAAAAAGGGAGGCAATAGCTTTCCTAGAGCAAATAATCTAGCTATTCAAGCATTGTTGAATGAGAATATCGAAATGCCTAATGATATTTTGGGATTAGAATATGTAAAAACAATAATCAATGAAAATTTCAACATTCATCCGATTAGTATCCAAAGAACTATTGGATTTCATTCTCAAACAGTGAATAATAATTTTGCTAGTGCAACTAAAATAAGAGAAATGTTAAAAAACAATCAAGACATCTCCTTTTACACACCTATGAAATTAAAATACTCTAATAAAAGAGATATTTCAAATACTTATCCTAAATTTAAGAAAATTATTCAAAAATATTCAGTTGAGCAATTAAGGGAATTTAAACTAATTTCAGAGGGATTGGAAAATTTATTTAAGAAACAAATTTTACTAAATGACAACTATCATGATTTTATAGATGCTTGCGTTTCAAAAAGATATACAAGAAGCAGAATACAAAGATGTTACTTAAATGTCTTGCTTAAGATAAAAAAATAGTGAAAGTAAATAATACTTTCACCATCATGAATTTACTTGATTTTAATTCATTTATATCCATAAGAATGTATTTCTTTATGGATTTTTTTTCACATAATTTTTAAGTGTTGTTTAATGTTTTGATATCTAAAGTTAAATTTATATTCAATATCACCTGAGATTATATATTTATAAGTATTTTGTTTAAATGTCAAAGTCTTAATCTTAATTTTATTTGATGAAGAATACTTCAAAATATCATTTCTTTTATATAAGGAAGAAATGAAATAATTATTAATGCTATCTTGTAGCAATAAATAATCGAATAAGTTTACATTTCACTCATCTTCCTTGTTTTGAAAAGCGAAATAATAACAATAATTTTTAGTTGAAGCAGCCAGATTTTCTAATATGATACGAACTTGTGTATCTTTATAAGAAAGTGATCCTGTATGTGTTGATAAAAATTTATTTGAGTTGAATATAATATTTACTTTCTTTTTGAGTAATTTTTCTATTGCTTTAATAATTTTGCTAAATTCATTATATAGAATAATATCAGTGAATATTTCTAAATTCTGTAGCTTTTTATTTAAAAATAAGCTTGCTTTATTATCGGGTTCGTAGATGTTTATATCTATGTTTAAGTCATTTTGGATTTGAATTAACGTTTGATTAATAAAGTTGTAATCATCAGCTAGAATTTGATTTTGTTTATTAGAACAAAATTCATATAAATTGCTAATAAAGAAACCATCAACTTTAATTTGTTTTGATAAATTGAGATAAATTTGTTTAATGTGCTTATAAAGATCATTATCTTCGGCATTCTTTTTTAGTTTAATAACTTGAGTGTAGAGTAAATTGTTATATTTTAATGAAGATTTTGTATCAATATTATCTTTAACCTCAAAATTATCCAAATCTATTCTTGCTAAAACATCAGAAAATGAAGGAATACTATGAAATTCCAAGGTAAAAAAGAATTTAGCATTTAATTTAGCAGCCTTATTTAAAAATAAATGCAAATTTTTTATTCTCTTTTTAGCTAAATTTTCATTTTCATCATCAAGAAGCATTAAATGGTAATTGTAAAAATTATATAGGTCAGGAATAACTATCCCTACGTTATAGTGGAATGCGTTTATTTCTGCTAATTTTTGCAAAATATTTTCAAAGTATTTTACAGAAACAACCAAGTCATTATTTTTTAAAATTTCTTCATCTAGAACAATAAAAGAATCGATTTTATTTTCCGAAGTTTTTTGTCAAGAAAGATTGGAATAAATCATTAGCATCTACCCCCGTAGTTTTAATTTTATAGTCGATATCACCGAGTTCGAAAATAATACGTTTAACATCGCTGTTTTTATAATTGCTGGCTATTTTTTCAATAACAAATAGCCTTTTTGTAGAAATGCCTAATTTAGAAGCAATTTCTTCCCTGTGCTGTAGCACATGCGAATATGATTGATATCTATTGATTAAACACATTGTGTTGCTTATTGTATAAATTAATTTATTAAGCTCTTCGCCTTGTGAGGTAAGTAATAAATACCTTTTATAGATATCAGATAAATCATTTGCTCCTAATGCGTTAGAAAAATAGAAAGGATCCTCGATTGGATATTGAGTAATGAAACTATCTATTAATTCTTTTGTAATTGGCTCACCTAATAAGGATAATTTATCAATTTCGTTTTCAGCAACCTGAACATCATTAGGTATTTTAGTTAAGAAATATAGCAAGTCATTATATTTGATATTTAGGCCATATTCTTTAAAACGATTATTTACCCACTGATTAAATTCCTTTTCGCTATATGAATTAAATTCATACTTCTTGTGTATACTGAGCAAATCTAGAAATTTAATATCAGCTTGTGCTAATTCCTCTAAGTAGATAACACAATTGGTATCAGATTTATTAAATAATTCAGCTAACTCTTTTGCATTTATCTTGTTATTTTTAAGAAATGTTTTGTCCCTATAAAATTTAGGTTTATATAGGATCAATAATTTATCGTTCTTAAATAATGAATTAGATAAAAGTAAGGTAGTTAAAAAGTCTAAATCTGTTATATCATCTTTTATCTCTACAATAGAATCAGGATTATATCCTTTTTTAATTTCTTTAATTTTTTGCTCTACAAAATAGCGATTTGTTCCAGTGATTATAGTCATAATTTAATTATACTTTCTTACGTCACTTTTCTTATAAATAATTGATTGTTTTACTAAAATAAAATAATCTAAAACATACAACATTAATAGGTAATTTGTACCGTTAAATTCAATCCTCATGTTAAATGAATGTAGATGCCGAATAAGGCTCTCAAGTATGTTAGAGAAAGGAATACATAGAAATGTTAGTGGAAAAAATATTGTAAAAAAGATAATAGACAATTGAAATATAGGTGTTAAGAATAAAATATATAAGAAACTTAATACACTGAAACTGTGTTGCTGTACAGAAATTATAGTTACTGATAAGAATCAAGAAATAATATAAATTTTTAGAGTATAAATGGTCTTAGCATACCTTTTCTTTTTAGGATCTTCTTCTTCGAGTTTTGCTTGGCCTTGACTATATAGAACTAAGGCAAAGGTCAGGATGAAAGAAAGCCAGTATCCTAAATTTAAAACATTTTTAGGCGAGTACAGCAAATATACAAAAGAAATTCAAAACAGAATTTGATGTAGCGATACCTTATCATGCCACTTTTTTCTCATTAGAAATTGCTGTATAAGTAAAAAAGCAAAAGCACGAACTACCGAAATAGATTTTTTAACAAAGAAGAAGTAGATGATTATTAAGAATGTGCTTAAGATCATCTTTTTATCTATCTTTTTAGTTATTAAATTAATTAGTCCAAATACCGTAGCAAAGTGCAATCCACTAACTACGATCAAGTGCACTGCACCCATTTGTTTAAGGTTAGAAACTATTTCATTATTTGTTTGTATGCTGAAACCGAATAATAGTGGAATTATTAATTTATAATAACCCAAATCTATATTTAAATAATGCTTAAAAAATATATTCCTTATATTTCATCAATTATCTGCTCTAGTAAATTCCGTTACATTTAAGATGTAATATATATTATTAGCTTGATAATAATTTGATGCATAATCCATTTCTTTTAATTTTCCTACAGCATAGAACTGAGAGTAAATAGTTATATCTGGATAAAGATCTCGTTTTCAAACAACTAACTTACGAAATCATTCATCTCTAATATAGACATTTTTCTCAGTTACATCTATTACCGTAAATTTTCCTTGAATCTGTTTGCCTACATACCAAATACGCGAGTAAATGAACTGATGCAAATTTAAAAAGAGAAACAAGATAAACAAACACAGTCACACTGACCACATAAATTTAATATCTATAATTGCTACATAGATTATAAGGAGAAAAATAGGAATTGCTATGTATCAATTTCTTGTGGCTATCATCAAGGAAAATAAGGAAATTATGATAAAAAAGTTTATCCACATTATTCTAAAATTAAAAATGTTTTTAATTTTTCAAATGTTCTTGAGCCGATACCTTTTATGGATTCAATATCATTCCATGTTACAACATCAAATTTATGTTTTTTGTGATATTCAAATAATATTTTTGCGAATTTTTTATCTATACCAAAGGCGATAAAGTCACTGATAGATTTGATGTCGCTTCAGTATAAATTTAAATCATATTTAGGTATAAAAATAACTTTTTTATCATCTGCATAGTTATCAAGTTTAAAATTATCTAGATTAGATCCTGTTTTTACTTGAGCCATAAAGAACAATTCACGATATGTTAGTGGTTTAATTGAATCTATTTTTGTATGCAAAACATTACCACTCAGCTTGTAGTGATAAACTTGATCTTTTTTGTCTTCCTTATCGCTTGCTGATGTATTTTGATTTTGGACTAAGCGCTGTGATAAAACAAATCCTGCGATAGCGCTAGCGATAGAAATACCGATTACATAAAACCAAATTTTTTTATTTCGCATACATCTTATATATTAAATTATGCAAAAAAGAACTCAATGTGAACAAAATAGCTTTTTTGTCAATTTGCAAAAAAAGAACCACAGAGATATCTGTGGCCTTATATATTATATGTATAAAAATAAAATACTGGATGTGTAAGAATTTATAAAATATATTAAGATATATAAGAAATAAAAAACAAGTTGTAAAATAAAAAATAAATATGTATATATAAATGATTTGCTTAAAATGCGACTTTTTAAGCACGATAACTTAGTACAAAATAATAAATAGTTTACTATTTAAGCAGTATACAGGACATTCTCATGTCCCATACATATAATACACTATTTTTTTATGAGCAAAAAAATTTTTTATAGTTTTTTATCCCTATAGCGTAGGTGAATTAAATAAAAAACACCATTCTTTTATAAAGAATAGTGTAAGTAAATTTTTAAAATAATCATTGTCTTTTGTTGATTGTACGAGTACTAATATAATTTTTATAATAAGCATTATTAAAGGTTATACCTAGAAACATAAAGTACACAAATCAGTTGATAAAGAATGCGATGGTAAAGAAGAATCCAACCACCCCACCAAATTTATCATAACTAAAATAACTATTAATTGTATTAAATAACAGAACTAATAATATAGTTGGTGTAGCAGATAGTAATGCACCTTTGTAAATACTTTTTAAGTTTAATTTAAATGAAGGAATTAATTTAAAAAGCATAATAAGAAGACAGAATATAAATATTATTGCAAAAATGAAATATACCATAATATTTAGTCAGTATTCTGGATCAAAGGCTATCTTATTTTCTTTTGTAATCGTAGCAGGATGATTTAGTCCTATTTTCTTTTCTAAAGCAATATCAGCCGTAGAAAATCCTCAAAATAGAACTGAAACACAAAGCACGATGAAGAAACCTTTAATTTTATTACCTCAGTATGTACCCATCTTATAGTGATCATAAATATAGTTTGTTGATGAGATTAATTTTCCATATCCTGTACTTGAAATATAAAGTGAGGATAAAAAGAGAATTAAATTAGGTAGGATTGCTTGTAAATGAAATCCCTTGGTTCCATCAGGACCTGTAGCAACTATATTTTTAAGATATGTATTAGAACCAGGAAGGAATCTCCCTAGTGTAAGCATTGAAAAGTGATCATTAAAATCTTTTCCTATACTGTTGTAAAATGATGGAATATTACTGAAAAATAGATTTAATAAGTACACGATATAAATTACAGGAACAAAAGAGATGAGAAGGTAAAAAGCACTTGAAAGTCAAATAAAGTTATACTCTTTACTGTTGAAATTGTTATAAACATTATCAATAACTTTAATTCTTTTTCGATTTTCGCTTTCATTTCTTGCTCTGAGTAATAATTTAGCAAAAAATGTAATAAGAATCTTTTTAATTAGAAATTCATATAAAACTAAAAAGATAACAAAACGATCTGGAAAAATTAAGTTTTGATGGAATTGCTTTTTAATAAGGCGATTTTTATTTTTACTTTTTGTTAGTTTTGAATAAAAATCATTTTTCTTATTTTGTCATTTCATTTAGTAGCTCTACAACAATTTGATTCGAGAGAACGGGACTTACTTGACCACCAGTTTCTTTCATTAATGCACCTAGAATAAATTTAACAACCCTTTCTGGGCGAGTACTGTATTCTGATAACATCTCTTTATTTTTATCAATAATTTGAAGTAAATGATTTTTAATTACAGTTGGATCAGTAATTTGCTTTAAGTTGTGTTCAACTAATAATGGCTCAAGTTCACCATTATAGTCGACTAATAATGGGATAAGCTTCTTAATAGATTTACCTGAAATAATTTCTTCTTGTAGTAAATCTAATGCTTCAGCAAGCAATTTAGGTTGAATATGTAATTCAACTGGATGCTTAGACATTGAGTTTGCAAGCGAGACAACTTCAGCAAAAAAGATTTTTGAAAGTTTATCTTTATCAGCGAATGGAATTGAATCAAAATATTTACTTAATTCATAGTCATCTATAAGACTTTGAATATAAATGTTTTGAATTCCATAATTTGTATATCTAGCTAATTTTTCATTAGGTAATTCATTTATTTTTACACTTTCAATGAATTCTTTTGAAAGCTTAATAATAGGAATATTTGGATCAGCAAAGTATTTATAGTCAGTTGTACCTGTTTTAGTACGCATTACAACTGTTTGATTATTGCTATCATCAAAACGTTTCGTTTGTTGAAGAATTTCCTCTCCACGAAGAAGTTTTTCTCTTTGTAGTTTGATTTCGTATTCGATAGCCTTTTTAATATTTGAAGTTGAGTTCATATTTTTGATTTCAACTTTTGTACCGAATTTATCTACGCCATAAGGTCTAAGTGAAATATTTATATCAGCTCTTAAAGAACCTTGTTCTAGTTTTCCTTCTGAAATTTCAAGAGCTAAAACAGTTTTCTTAATCATATCGACATAGTTAGCTGCTTCTTCGGCTGTTCTAATTACAGGGTATGTAACAATTTCAATTAAAGGAATACCGGCACGATTGTAGTCTAGTTTTGTTCCTGTTTCATCATGATGTTGTCTAGCTGTGTCTTCTTCAAGATGGATTCTTTCAATATCAATAATCTTAGGTCCAAAACTTGTAGGTATTTCTAATTTACCATTTTTACCGATAGGTCTATAGAATTGTGTGATTTGGTATCCCTTAGGAAGATCGGGATAAAAATAATTCTTTCTATCAAAGTGGAGTTCATCATCAATTTCCATATTTAGAGCTTTAGCTAAGGCGATTCCATATTTAACAGCTTGTTTATTTACTTGGGGTAAAGTACCAGGGTACGCTAAATCAATTTGATTTGCTTTTGTGTTAGGAACTGCATTAAAATCAATTCCAGCAGGTGAAAACATTTTAGTTTTAGTTTTTAATTCAACGTGGATTTCAATCCCGATTATAACTTCAAAATTATCCATTGATTTCTCCTCTTAATTCTTCTAAGTATTCTGCATACCCAAGTAATTTTTCATCGCTATAAATAGCTGATTCTAACGCAAAACTAAAAGGCATACCTTCATGCATTCCGAGCGGAATTGTAATTGAAGGGTTTCCAACTAAATTAGCTCCTGTTAGGATAAAGTTCATCACACCATTTGAGCTTGTATCATCACTAAATTTAGGTGCAATTCCTGCATAAGCTGGGAATAAGATACAATCATATGTTTTATGTAACTCTGTGTAGTAGTTTTTAATTAATCTACGAGCTTTTTGAGCTTTAAAGAAAATGTCTTTTTGATTTTCTGTATATAAGAAATAGCTACCTAATGCAAGACGTTCTTGAACCATTTTTCCAAAATTAGTTGATCTTGTATTTAGCATAATTTCTTCTCAAGAATCTCCATTTGCTCTATTTCCAAAACCAATACCTGTTAAGTTAGCTAAATTAGAACTTGCTTCAGAAAAGCTAATTACACGGTAAACAATATTAATAGCATTCAAAATTTCTAAATTAGGTTTAATAATTTCTACCTGTATGCCATTTGCTTTGATTTTTTCAACAAAAGCATTAAACGCATCTAACATATAGTCTTTTAAGTATGGACTAAAGTCTAAAACAGCAATTTTATTAGGTTTGCTTTTAACAGCATTTGCTATTTGAACAGGAACGCTAGTCATATCTTTATTATCTACACCATACAGTGTTTGTGCAGCAACTATAGTATCGTTAACGCAATGTGTGAAATAAGCAACTGTATCTAATGAAGAAGCGTAAGCGAACATACCATATCTACTTATAGCACCATATGAAGGTTTGAAACCAACTAGCCCATTAAATGAAGCTGGTAATCTAACACTATCTCCAGTATCACTCCCTAGTGCAAAACCAATATTAGGTGACATTGTTGCAGCTGAACCTGAAGATGAACCACCTGCAAATCTCTCTTTATCGCGTGGATTAACAATTAGCCCATAAGCACTATATGTTCCAGTTCCGCCTAAAGCTAATTCATCGTTATTTACTTTTGCGACAATGTGTGCATTAGCATCAATTAATTTTTGAACTACTGTAGCGTTATAAAATGGTTGGAAGTTTTCTAAAATTAAACTTGAAGCACGAGTTGGAGCATCCTTAGTAGCAAAAACGTCTTTTATTGTTGCAACAACATTATTAAATGTTCCTTCTTTTTCACTGTATGAATTATTTGAATATAAGTAAGCAACAGCATTGTTTTTATCACTGCTTAGTTCATTATATGCTTTAGAAAAATTACCTTTATTTTTAAATTCTCTCATTATTTTACCACCTTTGTTAGTGCTACAAATTCATCGATAGTTGCAGGAGCGTTTGTTAATATATTTTCTTGTGTTATTGAATAAGAATCATCTTCAATATCCTCACGTAATAAGTCTATGTGCAAGTCTTCGTTGATACGTTCCATAGGCTCTAGATTATCTAAATTTAGTTTATTTAATCCTTCAAGTTCAGTTTGTATTTGTTCTCAGGAAACTAATATTTTATCTAAAACATCATCGCTTGGGCGCAACATTAGTGATTGTACGATATCAATAAGTTTTTCTCTTGAAATTTGTTTCATATTGTTCTCCTTATTTTTTAAAGTTAGGAAGTGAAAAGACTTCATAGTTGTTTAAGTATTTTAGTTCACCAGTTAAGTTCTTAAATTTAAGACTATAAGAATGAAGTTGTAGCCTTTTTGCATTAGGTCCGTGATATTTTTTATCTCCATAAATAGGATATCCAAGGTATTTTAATGTAGCTCTAATTTGGTGTTTTCTTCCTGTGATAAGTTGAGCTATTTTTTTACCATCTTCCATGTAAAATAATGTTTTAGAAGGTTTAGAATCAGGAAGTTTTTTAGGACTTACTTTCATTCTTTTGTTAGGTTCATCTTTTATTGTATATAAGTTAATTTCTAACGGGTTAGCTTCTGTATATCTATCTAAGTTAATGTTGCTTCAAAAAGTATATTTTTTTACCAATGTATTTGGATTGGAATTAAAAAATGATAATGTTGAATAATTCTTTCCGTATAAAATGATTCCACTCGTTTCTTTATCTAGGCGTCCAATGTGTGAAGGCATAAAACTATCAACTGGTTTAAAGTTTAAGTAAGCTAATACCTGATTATCTAAACAATTATCTTCACCGTGTACTTCTACACCAGCTGGCTTATCGATGATTAAAATATTATCATCTTCATAAAGAACTTTAAAATTAGGTTTTACAGTTGATGTTTCATTTGATTTAAACTCTGCTTCATTTTCTAAAATTCCATAAATTTGGATCAAGTCACCTTCATTTATTATTTGATTTTTTGTCACTTTTCTATCGTTGTTGATTTTAACGTCTTTTTTACGGAATATTTTCTCAATACGACTTAATGGTAGGGATGAACAATATTTTGTTATCACCTTGTACACAGTTCTTCCTGCGTCGTTTTTTGTTGCTTTAATTTCTAACATATAACCTCTTTATATTATTATAATTTATTCTTTAAAAAGAAAAATTGGCTAAGCCAACTTATTCTTCACGTTGTGATGAAAATAAATCGAAATCACTGTTTTCGTTTTCAACACCTTCTACGTAGTTGAATTCGTTTAATTTAGGTAGATCACGCATACTTGTAAGTTTGAAGTGATCGTAGAATTTGTTAGTTACACCATATAATACAGGATTTCCTGGTGTAGGTGCAATTCCAACTTCTTCAATAACACCTTTAACAAGTAATGTATTAATTACTTGATCTGATGCAACTCCACGAATTACTGAAATTTGACTACGTGTTACTGGTTGTTTATAAGCAACAATTCCAGCTACTTCAATAGCAGCATTAGATAATCTTTGTTTTTTAACTATAGAAACCATTTTTGAAACATAATCTTTAAATGTTTCTCTAGTAGCGAATTTGTAAACTTCATTGAAGTTAACAACTTTTATACCTAGCTCCATATCGTTAAAGTAACTATGAAAATCAGACATAACTTTTTTTGCTTCAGCTAATGTTGCGAGTGAAAAAATATCTTTAACTTGTTCTAATGTTAAACCATCATCACCTTGGATGTACAATAATGCTTCTAAAATTTTATTTTTCATTATAAAGCTCTCCTCGTTTAATAATTATTTCACCAAATTCTTCTTTTTGTTCAATAACTAATACTTGTTGTTTAGCAAGAACTAATACTGCAAGTAATGTTACAACAAAGTGATTCATTGATGGCTGTGTAAATACCATTTCAAATGTAAGTACTTCGTGCTCTTTTAATAATTTCTTAATAAAAGGGAATTGATCTGAAGGTGAAAGATTAAATGTTTCTAGTTTAGTTGTACGTAAGTGTTGAGCATAAACTCTTTCAAACATTTTTCTAAGCACAGAAATCAGTTTAACCGGATTAGAATGTCCATCAAGTCTTGCATCATCACTATCTACAATAAAGTCATCAACATTTGATGGTGCTTTGATAAACATATCTTCACGATCTGATTCGAATGTTTTAAGTGCTTCTTTAATTTCTTTAAATTGTTGATATTCAACAAGCTGTTGTATCAATTTATTTTTTTCTTCAGTAACTTCAGAAGGTTCTTCCTCTTCAGGATCTTGTAGAACCATACTTGCTTTAATTTTTAGTAAAGTTGCAGCCATTACAAGATAATCACCAGCAATGTCGATTTCACTTTCCTTAAGTTGATTAATAATTTTTAAGTACTGATCAGCTAATTCCACAAGGTTGATATCAAAAATACTTATTTTTTTATCTTTTATAAGGGATAAAAGTAAATCTAATGGTCCATCGAAATCTTGCAATTGGAATGTATATTCACTGTAGTATGGATTAGTCTTCAATGCCATCTTTTACCTCTTTTTCAATTATTGACTGAACATAAGTGGCTACTTTACTTGATTCTTGAGTAATAAAACTATTTGGTTTTAATGGTGTTAAAAAGCTTACTGTTACTGTTAATCTTCCTTTGCGTTTACTATCGTTTGCTTTAAGAGAGTTTTTTATTGCTACAGGAGCAATTGTGAAGTATTCTTTTTGAGCTAATTTAAATGGAGCTGATTTGAAATCACCTAATCCATCCTCAGTCACTCTTGTTCCTTCAGGGAAAATAACACCATAAGTTTTATTTAACTTTACAAATTCAGCAAATTTATTCATTTCAACTAAACTTTGTTTAATGCTGTTTCTATCAACAAAAAATGTATTAAGTAAATGTAAAGCACTATTGATAAATTTAGCATCAGAAAGTTCTTTTTTGGCTATAAATGTAGGAATTAATTCTTTAGCATTAGCTTCATAAGATTGTTTTTCCATTGCGACTAACATAATTAGTGGATCAAATAATGACTTGTGGTTAGGAACTACTAATACATTTCCCGTTGTAGGTAAGTTTTCATAGTTCTCGATTACAACATCTACATTGTATAATTTGAGAATTTTCTTACTTAGTTTTAGTAAGTATCTGTAACGTTCTACTGATTGATAAGTTTCCTCATCCTTTTTAAATTTACGATATTTTAATTTTAGGTTTAAGAAACGTAAAGCTCAAATAGGAGAGAAAATAATTTTCTTAAAAGTTATATTAAGTGCAGTTTTTTTCATAAATACCTTTCTATCTTTTTTGCACAACAGCTATAACAAAGTCATCAGCATAGCTAATTGAAATAAAGAAATCTTTAAATTTTCATAGTTTAGATTCAATATCTTTTTTGATATCAACTTTTCTAAAGTCAATATAAGTGTTATCGGCTTTAAAAATTGCTTCTTTGATTGCTCATGAGCGAGCTAAAAATCTTGCTTTAGCATCGTCGTTATCCAACTTTTTAAATTCAATAAGTTCGCCTTGAGATAAGACACGATTAACAAACTTATCACTTTTGGTATAAAAGCGAGAAATATTAGTTATATCAACACCTAAACTATTCATGTAATGAATTATATAAAATTTATTAATTATTTTTAATTATGGAAACTAGCAATTCTCAGTAAAAATTATTTAGTCAAATTCCGTTCTTTTCGTTCATTTTAGAGGGATGGATTTCTAATGAAACATTTTTAAATTTATACATTACTTCATTAATTTTTAAAATATGAATTAAATCTAATAAGTTTAAGGTGTTCTTGATTTCAAATCTTCGTTCCATGATGTATGAAATTCTTTCGTGAATATCATTTAAACAGCATAAATCTAAAAGCAAATAATAGCCTAATAATTTTTTAGATGAAACAGATATATTCTTTGTTAGATTTTGCGTTGTAAAAACAGCTTTATTGAAAAGAAATTCATCCTGTTGAAGCCTTGAAGCGTGCATGATAAGATTTGTTGATTTATCCAAATTTAATTTAGTGTTAGTTATAAAGAACTGCATATAATCTTTTTGAAAGATATCAAATAAATAATCATTGATATCAGATTCATATAAAAATTGTTTAAGTAGCTCAACAGACTTCATCATTGATATTTTATTTGTGTCTATAAAATAACCATAGATATAGTATTTTTGATCTCCAACAATTTGTTTAGTAACTAAAAATGGTCTTTTATATTTTTTAGTTTTCATTTGCTTTAAACAGTTGTGAGAAACTCTTTTTGCAAGTGTTTTTAAATTCTTTTTTATTTGATTTAAATCATCTAGCACCAAACAAAAACTATTATTATTTTCTTTAAGAAAATCAAAAATATTTTTACTGAATTTAGCTACAACTAATTTATTTGGCTCTCTATAGTAATTGGGTAAATCAATAACATATCTAGGACGATTTAAACTATCTAACACAACATATTTTTTATGTTCATCGTTATTGAAAAAATCAGGAATTGATGCCAAATACTCGTATGTTGAATCCTCAGATAAAACATATTTTGTACCATCAAATTCGAAGTGGGAGTTAACCCTGTTTATTTTGGTATCGGATGGTATATATTCACATTCGGGATTAAGTTTAATTTTTGAAAAATCTAGCTTATCAATATCTTGAACATATTCCTCATTTAAATAAAAGTGAAAGATATGTAGAAATGTATCGAATTCTTCATCTTGAAAATAGCGATTAATTTTTTGAACAATGGGAAGATTTTCTAAGATATCATAATACTGATAATCATAAAAATTGCTTTTATAATCTGACAATTCAGGCTCTTTATATTCATTATCACGAATATCTTCTAGGTTTAATGTCTCTAATACGTTTCGTATGTCAGAAATACATAATTCTTGTGCCTTAGTACGGTAAAGAATATTTTTTTCAAGTTCCTTATATTTGTTTTTGAAATAAAAGAATATTACAGAATTAGATTTAGCTGTTTTCAATTTATATCTCCATTTTTATAATTATATATAATTATAAAGAAAATTTTACATAATATTATAAATCGAAAATATTCATTTCAAGATTTAAATTTTTATATTATAATTTACCTGCAATACATAAAGACAGTAACTGCGTAAGCTTAATTAATGGTTACCGAGTGTATCTCTTTTAAATGTTCAATTGTATTGCGAAATTTTGAAAGGGGGCAGAAAATATGTCAGAATCAAAATTAAAAGCAGCTAAAAAAGAAGTTGTTTTAGAAATCGTTGACAAAATCAAAAGCTCACAAGCTGTTGCTTTTGCAGAATACCGTGGTTTAACAGTTTCAGAATTAGAAGAATTCAGAAAAGAAGCTAAAAAATTAGGTGTTGATATTAAGGTTTACAAGAACCGTTTATTCAAACTTGCTGCAAACGAAACAGGAATTGGTGAATTAGCTGATTACTTAGTAGGACCTAACATCTTTGCTTTTTCAAACAATGATGATATGTCTGCTGCTAAATTATTAACTAAATTTGCTAAGCTACACAAATTAATGGTAGTTAAAGCTGGTACTTTTGAAGGAAAAGTTATTGATGCTACAGGTGTTAAAGAAGTTGCTACACTTCCTACTTATGAAGAAGCACTTGGTATCCTTGCTCGTTCAATGATGGCACCATTACAACAAATCTCATTATCACTTAAACTTGTAAGTGAAGGTAAATCAGAATAATATATAAATCAAATTTAAGAAAGGACATTATATTATGGCTAAATTAACAAAAGAATTATTTATTGAATCATTAAAAGAAATGTCAATTAAAGAAGTTATGGAACTTGTAGAAGCAATGAAAGAAGAATTCGGAATCGACCCAACAGCTGCTGTTGCTGTTGCAGCTGCTCCAGCAGAAGGTGGAAACGAAGAAAAATCAAGCGTTAAAGTTGTTTTAAAAGCTGACAATGGTAAAAAAGTTGCTATTATCAAAGTAGTTAAAGACTTATTAGGATTACCATTAATGGACGCTAAGAAAATTGTTGATACATTACCTGCTGTTATTAAAGAAAACATCAAACCAGAAGAAGCTGAACAAATTAAAGCAGCTCTTGTTGAAGCTGGTGCTGAAGTTACAGTTGAATAATTTCTTATATATAATTTATTAATAAAAAAAGAGGTTAGTTCCTCTTTTTTTAATAAAATTCAACAAAAATAATAAAACCACTAGACACAACACTTCCTCATGTGGCTGCTACATTTCTGTCCTGACCAGGTTAGTGGGTTGCTGTTCTAATGGCGGATATATTATAACAGTATTTTGTTAAATTTACAATATTTTTATTCACATATGTTCTAGGAGAGAAAAACTATATAAAAATAATTCTGATAATCAAATATTCAATTGATATAGGGATAAAAGTAATTGTTTATTTTAATTAATGGCCTTAAAAGCTTTACAAAAATTTTTATTTTTTTTAATCAATTTTATGTAAAATAAGCTCTATTTTGTCACCCCTAGAGTAGATAGAATAGAGTAAAATATAGTTGATATTTATTCTATGTAAATATCACTTTTTACTTTAGAAGACAATGTTTTGAGAGATCCAAAAAGTTCAAGCATTGTCTTTTTTATTTCCTCATTATCTTGGTTAAATTTTGATAAAAGCTCATTCATTTTATCGATGTATTTTTTGATTGTATCAAAGAATGATTTACTTCTTTTATATAGTAATTCTAGTTTTTCTACTGCTGGTATTGATATATCTAATCCTTTTGATAATGCTCATAATTCTGTTTCTGTTAAGTAAACTCCTGTTGGTTCTTTAGCATAATATTTTTTGTCTAAATATTTAAAATAGATGTTGCCATCAGATGAATGTACCAGTCTTACATTCGAATGTAGTGGAAAGATAATTCTTTTTCCTTCTTCGTCGAAGGCAGCATAATTAATGCCTCCATATCTGACAACACCATTCAATATTTTTCTATTTACTTCGATATCCACTCTTCAATTTTCTCTTTTTGTCCCTTCAAGATTAAATAACGATTCCTTGTTTAAAATTCTTTTTAGTCTTTGATTGTAGTAGTTTTTAAAGCCTTCTGAATGTTCTTTAAGATCGGAAAGAGTTTGTAGACCATTTTTATAAATGTATGTAGGGTATTTATCGAGTGCTGTTCTAAAAGACCTCTCCACATGTGGTTTATGTTTGGGATTACTTGAACTAATAATTCTTATACCTTTAGCATTTAAATTCTTCTCAAAAGCAGTTTCAGTATTATCACTTCCCCAGAATGTTCGTCTTTTATCAGTGTATATAAACTTAGGAAATCCGTAATTTTTAAATAAGATTTCTAGGAGTCTTTGATAACCAAGGTTAGTTTCTTCATTTTCGAATCACACAGCTAGTAACATTCCTGTAGCTACATCTATTGCATGATATAAATAAACTTTTTCACCATTGATATAAGGCTCAAACTGTGCATCTATTTCAACAATTTCACCAAATTTTAAATTTTTACTTAAATGTAAGACCTGTCTGCTGATTCTGTTTTTCTGAATTTGCGACTCGATATTATTGAGGAGTAAATATACCTTTTTATCAACGGACTTTTTAGCTTCTCTTTGTATTTTTCTTCCTCTTTTTGTTGTATGAATTGTTTTAAAACCAAGCTTGTTAAATCTTTCGACTAGATGTGCATATGAAATTTTATTTTTGTGTTCATCACTTAAAAACGAATTGTAATATTCACTAATAGAGATTTGATTTGTTGTCTTGTCGGTAACGATAATTGTGTTAGATATTTTTAAGTAATCTACATAAATATCTGTAATTACACTGTCTGATAATCTCTTATTCTTCTCCTTTTCTTTATTACCATGTGAGACTTCAAGCTTTGCTGATTTTTGATCTCTTATTAATTTCTTGTATCTTTGAACTGTTCTGATATTTAATCCTGTTTTAACACTTAAAATTTCATTAGTTAGGTTTGGATTTGAAACAATAATTTCTATTCTTTCCTTCTTGTTTAATTCATATTTTGTTAATGCTTTTCTTTTACTTATATTTGTTCTTAAATTCATATAAAAATTTTATACATTAACAACTATTTTCTAGAGGGGGGTGACAAAATAAAGCTTATTCTATAGCTTTACAAAAATTTTTATTTTTTTTAATCAATTTTAAAATTATAAGGTATAATAATCTTGCTTTTAAACACACATTAAAAGTTGTTAAAAAAAACAAAAAATAAATTTCTTAAAATTTAATTGTGTGCTATAATATATAAGCGATATAAATAAATAAGGCTTGCCGATTTAGCTCAGCGGTAGAGCAGCTGGCTGTTAACCAGTTGGTCGTTGGTTCAATCCCAATAATCGGCGCCATTTATGGTCTGTTGGTGAAGCGGTTAACACACATGGTTTTCATCCATGCATACACGGGTTCGATCCCCGTACAGACTGCCATTTTTGGAAGATTAGCTCAGTTGGGAGAGCGTCGCCCTTACAAGGCGAATGTCATGGGTTCGAGTCCCTTATCTTCCACCATTTGCCGTTTTAGCTCAGTTGGTAGAGCAACTGACTTGTAATCAGTAGGTCGTAGGTTCGAGTCCTATAAACGGCACCAATATCGGTTTAAATTTGAAAATTTATCTATTATTGGACCGAGGTTCAATAATTTTTAAAACTTTTTAAATATATTTTACCCGCGCGAGTGGTGAAATTGGCAGACACGCTAGATTTAGGCTCTAGTGCCTCCGGCATAAGGGTTCGAGTCCCTTCTCGCGCACCAAGCATGGAGTATTAGTTATTTAAAAATCCACTAATATTCAAAAAGAATTTGTTAAACTGCTAAAAAAAGAGCTGCACTCATTATAATAACGAGTGCATTATTTTTTTTCGCTTTCTACAATATTATTCAGCTTTCTAAATCAATGATTTAGTCCACTTTTTGATATATAAATATTGTGTTGATGTTCTAGTAGATATGATAATTCTGTGAGAGAAATCCATTTATTTTCTGCCTTAATTCTAAAGGCAACAAGCTGATTTTCATCAAATTGATCCTCTAAATTATGCTCAAAAATATAATTAATATTATCTATGTGTTTTATTGTACTTTGGGCAATCTTATTAATATTACTTAAATCTATATTATTTATACGATTAGTAACGTTTTCAAAATCACGCTTAATAATTAAATTTTGCAAATCATATCATGAATTTTTAGCATTAATAGCAGCTAAAAAATCAATTAATTTATCTTTATTTTTATTATAAATAATATATTTATTACCTCTTTCGAGGAAGTTAAAATTGAATTCATATTCATTTAATTTAGTTTGGATCAATTCAAGATTACCACGATTATGTGAAGATATTTCAAGGTGATATGAAGTTGAATTCTTCCCTGAAATACTTCCTCCACCACAAAAGACACCAGCAAAAAAGTAAGTTAAGTAATCTTTATATTCTAAATCAGGATGCACCATAGGGTTGTTTATTATTACTATTTTTGTTTTAGTATGCTTACTTTTTTCAAAAGGCATATTTATTTTTTCTAGTTTACGAACTAGTTTATCAATTAAGTATTCATTCTTAATTGATAAAATGTAGTTATTATTTTTGTCGAGTTCACCTGAACAAAAAATAAAACCATTAATAAAAGATATGATCTCTTGCTTTTTACTAATGCTATTAATAACTTCCTTTTTTACTTCAAAACTGAATGATGTTGTATGTGTCTTTTTCATAAAATCAATTATAAAAAATTATTTTAGTTATCAAAATTATTGAGAATTTTTGATTTTTTTTATGTTTGCATATAAGAAGAACGAAATTGCCTTATATATAGTGCTATAAATCAGTGACTCGAATAAGAAACCTGCTATTGAAATTTCTGTTAAATATTTTTTTTGTTAAAATTAAAAAGCAATAGAGTTAATTGCAGAAAAGTAGAAGACACTTCTCACCTGATGACCATAGTCTTGGGTTTAGCTACAATTAAACGTATCATAATTCTGATACCTTTTTTAGTAGATGAAGTGGTATAGCCACTTTTTATTAAATTTAAATTTTATTTAAGGAGTTATTATTCAAGCAAAAGGAAAAAAACCAACTTCAGAGCATTACATTAATGGTGATATACCATTCAAACAAGTTTTTGTGTTAGGACCTGATGGTGAAAAACTTGGAGTTAAATATACAAATGAAGCTATCGAAATAGCAAAAAGCTATAAAATGGACTTAGTTTTAATTAGTGTTGAACCTAAACCAATTTGTCGTATTTTAGATTACGGAAAATTCAAATATGACCGTAAGAAGAAAAACAAGGAACTAAAAGAAAAGCAAACTATTATCCAAAATCGTGAAGTTAGATTAACTGCAATGATTGGAGAAAATGATTTACAAACAAAAGCTAGAAAAGCTAGAGAGTTTCTTATAAAAGGCGACAGAATTAAAGTTTCTTTAAAACTAAGAGGTCGTGAAATAGGAAGAAAAGATTTAGGTTTTGCAACTATCGATAAATTCTTTGCCTTAGTTGAAGATATTGCTGAAAAAACATCTGAACCTAAATTAGTTAACGATCGTTTCCTTGACATGAATCTCCAACCAAATAAACAAAAAATTCAAAAATACTTAAAAGAAAAGAATCTTGAAACAAATCAAGAAGCTAAAGAAGGAGAATTAAATGCCAAAAATGAAAACTAAAAGTGCGTTAAAAAAACGTATCAAAGTTACAGGAACAGGTAAAATTTTAAGAGAACAAGCATATCGTTCTCACTTAGCTCAAAATAAAACAACAAAACAAAAACGTCAATCACGTAAATCTGCTCAAATGTCAAAATCTGATCTTAAAAGATTTAAAGCATTAATCTAATCTTGTTAATCAATTAGATTTCAAATACATAGATACTTACGTTATTAGAAAGGAATAATTATGGCAAGAGTTAAAGGTGGAACAGTTACAAGAGCAAGACGTAAAAAATGACTAAAATTAGCTAAGGGATACTTTGGGCACAAATCAATTGGGTACAAAGTAGCAAAACAAGCAGTTGTTAAATCATGAACATATGCTTTCAGAGACCGTAAACAAGTTAAAAGAAACTTCAGAAAATTATGAATCGCTCGTATTAACGCAGCTGTTAGAGCTGAAGGAATGAGCTACTCAAGATTCATTAACGGACTTAAAAAAGCTAATGTTACAATCAACCGTAAAATGCTTTCTGAATTAGCAATCAACGAACCTAAAACATTCTCAGTTTTAGTTCAAATCGCTAAAGATGCAAAATAATTATTAAGTGGGATTACCCACTTTTTATTTTGCAAAAATTTTAAAACGTAAAAGATGGCATTACACTAAAGGCTAAAGTGGTGTTGTCATCTTTTTAATTCTTAGTTAGATAATGCATACCTTACTGGATTTTTATAATAACTTAATAAGTTCAGCAATAAAAAATATTTTTCTTCTTGTACATAGTCATAAAAGAATTGCTAAAAGATTTACTCTTTTAGCTTTTTATAATATAATTAACTCAAGAGTTTAAAGACAAATTCTTATGCATAATTTATAAACAATAAATATGGATTCACTTGGGTGTGCTAATCATAGTGCTAGGTGTTAGAAATATTTATTTAGCAAAAACAAACTAAAGGAAAATTACAATGACAACAGAAAACAAAAAAGAAAAAGTTCAAAAAGAACAAAAAGCTCCAATTGTATCAAAAACTAAATTATTAGAAGCTGGTGCATACTTTGGACACAAAACACACGCATGAAACCCTAAAATGAAAGAATTCATCGTTCCTAACAAAAAGAACAAGGGTTCACACATTATCGATATAACAAAAACACAAAAATACTTAGAATATGCTTACTCACTTGTAAACACATTAGCATCTAAAGGTGCATCATTTATTTTTGTTGGTACAAAGAAACAAGCTCGTGATGCTGTTAAAGAAGCTGCTGAAAGAACAGGTTCATTATACGTAACAGAAAGATGATTAGGTGGAACATTAACAAACAACCAAACAATCATGTCAAGTGTACAAAAAATGAAAGATTTAGAAGCAAAAGCTGCTAAAAACTTCGCAGGTTACACAAAGAAAGAAGCTTTAGAATTCAATAAAGAATTAGACAAATTACACAAAAACTTAAATGGTATTCGTGATATGCAACGTTTACCACAAGTTATGATCGTTGCAGATCCTAACGAAGACGAAATTGCAGTTAAAGAAGCTAGAAGAAAGAAAATTAAAGTTATTGGTATCTTAGATACAAACTCTAACCCTGATTTACTTGATTTTGGAATTCCTGCAAATGATGATTCAGCTAAATCAATTATGTTAATTATGACAATCTTAGCTGACGCTATTGTTAAAGCTCGTGGTGGACAAGTTAAATTTGCTTACCAAGACGATGAAAAAGTTGTATTACCATCATTTGGAAACAACAAAGTTGCTGAAACAACAGAAGCTCAAACAGAAGCAAAATAATATATAATTTTAGATATAAAAATTTAGGAGGTTATCATGGCAGATAACAAAATGGAATTAATTAAAGAATTAAGAACTAGAACTAATTCAGCTCTTGTTGACTGTAAAAAAGCTTTAGAAGCTACAGGATACGAAATTGAAGCAGCTATTGCTTGGCTAAAAGAAAATGGTATCGTTAAAGCAGCTAAAAAAGCAGGGCGGATTACCGCGGAAGGTGCAGTTACAGCTTTAGGTGACGAAAAGCGCGCTATCTTAGTTGAAATTAACTCAGAAACAGATTTCGTTGCTAAAAACGATAAATTTATTCAATTATTAAATGAAGTTTCTACAGCTTTATTTAACTCAAATGCTAAAACATTAGAAGAAGGATTAGGAGTTAAATTATCAAATGGCGAAACAGTAGAACAAGCATTAGTTAATGCTACAGCTGTTATTGGGGAAAAAATTTCTCTACGTCGTTTCACAAGAGTAGAAGCTAAAGAAGACCAAGTTTTAGGAATATACGTTCACGCAAACCAACAAGTTGCAGCTGTTGTTACAGTTAAAGGTAACAACACAGAAGCAGCTAGAAATGTTGCAATGCATGTATCAGCTATGAATCCTGAATTTATTCTTGTAAACGAAATTCCAGCAGACAGATTAGAATCAATCAAAGAAGGATTTGTTAAGCCAGCTGGTTTCGAAAATAAACCTGAAAAAATTCAAGTTTCTATAACAGAAGGATGATTAAACAAACAATTATCAGAATTTGTTTTAGAAAAACAAGCTTTTGTTATGGAAGACTCATTATCTGTGGCTAAATACTTACAAAACCACAACTGTGAATTAGTAAGTGCCGTAAGATATGAAGTAGGTGAAGGGATTGAAAAAGTTCAATCAAACTTTGCTGAAGAAGTCGCTGGTATGGTAGTTAAATAATCTAACTACATTTTATGTGTAAACGCATATTACTGAGCTTTTTCAGTGTATGCGTTTATTTTTATATAAATATATTTTGATTAAAATAAAACATAAAAACAAAGGAATTTAATATGAAAAGTCTAAAAACAATTTTATTTCCCTTAGCATTAGGCTCTATGACATTAGCGCCTATGGTTGCCTTATCATGTGCCCAAAATACACAAGATACTTCAGCATTAAACACACAAAAAACAAGTTTATTTGCAAAAGCTGATGGTAAATTAAATACAATTAATTCTTTATCACCTGAGGAATATAAATCACTTAAATCAAGAACTGAATTATTAAAAGCTCAATTAGCTGAAAAATCAGAAAATGAATTAACAAGTGGAGATGTAGAATTAGTTAAAGATTTAATTCGTGAAATGGATGATAAAATTACAGCTTTAAGTAAGGTGGTAGTTGCAAATACTCGTGATGAATTAGATGAAGCTAATGCCAAAGTAAAAGAACTCAAAACAAAAGTTGATAAGCTAACAAAAAACCTTGAAAAATTAGGCGTAGATGTTAACCAACTTCTAGATAGTAATAATCCTACAGGTGTAGCTAGTTCAACTGAAATCACTAGACTTACACAAGAATTTTTACAAACCAAAGCACAATATGATGCAGCTTCAGATAAAGTGAAAACTATCCAACAAAAATTTATTTCAAGAGATCCTTCAGCAATTGATGCAATTAAAATGGTAAGTCGTCTAAACATCTATATGATTGAAATGTTTAAGATTTTAAAACCAGAATTTGCACAAAATGAATCATCAAAACATGATATCGAAATTTGAACAAATGCTATTAATCAAGCTATTACAGACGCTGATTCAATTAAATTAACATATGCTAATTCAAATAATGTATATAAAGCTTTATTAGGAGCTCTAGAATTTACAAACATTCTTAAGTCAATCGAAACACAATTAAATATAAATGTGATATCACCATTTGAAAATCAAAAATTCATGGATGTACTATTTGATTGAAGAATTTCTGATTTAGACAAATTACTTCAATTACAAAATAAAAAATTAGAAGCTGCTAAAGCTATGCCTGAATCAGATGAAACACAAAAAGCAGCTAAAGACAAAAAAGTTCAGACTTTTGAAGAAAATGTAAAGAAAGTTAGTGATATTCTTGAAAGTTACAAAGTAGCAAAATCACAAGGAAAAGATTTAATTCACCAAATCCAACTATATATGAAGCTAGAAAGAGAAGCTTTTGACAAATTTATTTATAACCCTACAACAGCAGATGAATTTAAACCAAGCTTTGATGTTACTATTAAGATATCAGCTGTTCCATTATTAAATCAAATCAATGATAAAGAATCATTACTACAATTTGCACAAATTGTAGAACCTACAAAAGCTAAATATGGTGAATTCTATAAATACAATAAAGATTATATGAATTCTATTATGTATGCAAATTACTTCACATCATACTATCAAGATGTTGTGGATATGGCCAGATCTAACTTAATTCAAGATTTCTACACAAAAGATGCTATTTTAATTTACTTAAAACAATTTAAATATAAATTAGCTTCATACAATATTGAAAAAGAAGCAGAATTAGCAAAGATAAAAGACCAAAATACTGCATTAAGTCAAGAAATTAATAAAGGTATTAGCAAGCTTTATTCACAATATTTAAACTTGGATGAAACTAAGCAAGAAAAAGCAATTGGACAAACATATTATGAGCTTTATAAATACTTTGGAGTTGCTAGAAGAGATGCTTTAGCAAATCGTGAAGATACAATATACCAAGCATACGACAGATTGCTTGCATTAAAGAAAATTCAAAGTCAAATTAATACAGTTAACTTAATGTTAAATTACTTTAAAACTTTAGGAATTTCTAAAGACGATGAAACTATGAATAAATACTTAAGAGTAGATAAAGAAATCGAAAAATACAACAGATTAAAAGCTGAAAGTGAAAGAATTGCTGAAGAATCTCAAGCTATTTTTGATTTATATACATCTATAGTAAGTGAGTTCAAAGCTATGAAATTTGATGCTACTGAGGCTGCTAAAATTAAAGAGCAAGCTCAAGAAAATGTTGGCATTATTACAAAATTTGTTAAAGATTTAACCTCTCATAGAGCACCAAATCCTGATAACAATTCAGAAATTTGATATTTTAATGTGCAAAGTTCAGCGATATCAAGTTGACTAGATTCATTAATTTTAAAAACAAAAGAACTTAAGTCACAATTAGAAGCTATTGCAAATACAGCAGATGATAAACTTGTTGAAGAATATAATAAGCTAAAAATAGAAGCTTTAAAACTTGGTTTAATGTTTTATGTAGATACTGATGATGAGGATGAAAATAATGCATCAAAACAATATGAAATTAGCCAAATTAACCCAATGACTGATGTTGAAGATGATGCTGAAAGCGAAAGAAATAAAGCGAGATCATTTAGAAAGAGAGCTGCTGACTATAAAGAAAATGCATTCTTTATTCCATTAAATGAAGTTTATATCCTTATAAGACAAGGTGCGATAGCAAATTCATCATTTATTGCAGATCACAGCGTAACAGATAAATATGAAACATTAGATCCTGTTGCATATGCCTTAACAACAAAATCTCTTGAAAAATTACAACAAAATAATATGGCGTTTAGAAATATTACAGGAGCAAAGGCTGATACAGAACCTATGGATAACGGCATTGATCCTGTAGTGGAAGCAAAGAACTTAAGTGATCTTGAAAAAACTTACTACCAAGCTCATATTAAATATTTTTCAGCTCTAGCTGAACATAAAGATAATTTAGAATCATTGAAAACAGAATTAAAAGCAGCACGTGATGCATATTATAATAAACTAAGAAATAGCGAATTAGATGGACAAGTATATATAGGTGAACTAAATCCAAAGCCTACTTACCGTAATTTAGAAAATGATTTAGAAAATCCAGCAAAAATCTTAATAGCACTTGCCGAATATAACTCTATTAAAGACTTACTTGAATTTATTAATAAAAATCAAGCTCAATTTGAAAATTAAAAATATCCCAGCTAAATTGCTGGGGTATTTACTAAATTGCCTTATTTAAATCGTAAAATAAATTTGATGTAAATGATTCGATTTCTTTAATATGACTTATATAAACCTTCATTTCATTCGTTCAAATCGCATACTCATTTTCATTGAATCAGTAACTATCAATTTCGGCATAATTAGGCTCTTTACCACCTAATATTCCAATTATTTTATCGTACGTTTTCTTTAGATTTTCTAATGTTTGTATTCTGAAATCGCTTAATTTAGATTTATTTAAAAGCTCTGCATCGATTCTTTTAATTTCATTTTTTAGTTTATCAACATCATTCTTGAATTTATAATCAAATTCATGTATTTTCCTATTATAAGAATTTTTAAAGGTATCTTGAATATTGTTGCATAAATTATCATGAATTTTATTCAGTTTTTCGACTTGTTCTAATGCTTTCGAGCTAATGAATTGAATATATTCAGACAATTCTTTTTTAGATTGAACTGCCGCAAGATTATAAGTACTAATAATATTATCGGCATCTTTTGAATTTATAGATATACTACCTTTTCAATCGGCTACAAAATCTTGTACTGAGTAATTACTGATTTTAATCAAGTCTTCTAATACATTTAATTTTTTAAGTTTTCCAAAATGCGGGTGTAAAAAGTCTGCGGCAAAAGCACTTGGGTATGGAGACTCATCTTGATCAAAAGCCATATATATTAGATCATAACCCCTGTATGTTCCATTTTGATCTGCGCTATCGATTTTTTCGTATGGTAGTTTACTAATCATTTTATTAGCTTTATCCAATTCTAATTCTATGCGTTGCTTATATCCTTTAAATTGTTCTAATCTAGAAATTAAATTATTATATTCAATGTTCTTAAAGTTTTTATCATATATATAATTTTGACTTAATTCTGTTAAATCATTTATATGCTTATTAACAATTGCTAATCTTGAAGATAAGATATCTTGACTAGGCTTTATTTCATTTAGCCCTTGATTATATTCAAAAATTTGTTCTGAGTGCTTTTCAATTCATTCTCTACCACTTATAATATCGTCAATGAATCCTGTTCAGAAACGATCTGCCTCTTCATTTTTGAATTTTAGTGCATAATCATAGACTTCTTCAACAAAATATCTTAAATTAATAATATGATCTATGACTTTGTTTTTGATATATTTAGTATTTAAACCTTTGATTTTTTTGCAATTTTCGCCAAATCTCTTAAATAAGTATGAAGCAGTTTTGACATAAGAATCATCAGATTTTTCCACCTTATATCCTACTTTTAGAATGCTATCAGATATTTTTTCGTACTTTATATTAAGCAAATGCAAATAATTATCTGGATTAAAGCTCTCGTTATTTAAATTATTGTTATAGACTTTTATGTCTTGTTTTATGGAATCTAATAATTTGAATTTAAAAATATTTGCTAATGTGACACCTGCATTTGTTTTCGATTCTCTAAATAAAGTAAAAGTATTGCATACAAATCGTAGACCAGATCAATAGTGATATGTCTCACCGTATCTACATAAATTATCTGCATGATCGCGAACTGTAATTCCTAAGGTTTTTAATTTAAGTATTCTAGAATCTAATTCATTAACAATATCTTCAATATTGTTTTGAGTAACAACAATAGACTTTAAATAATTTATAAATTCTTTTATGCCTATCTTATAGGCGGAAAAGTCTGTTAGTAATTTTGATAAATCAAATTTATGATTGAAGAACCTAAATTCACGATTTCTAAAATCTAAGTTAAAATCAATTGATTTATATATGTTTTCTATAAAAATTTTAAGGAGATAAATGTCTGATGCAAGAGTATCTTTGAGTTTATTTTTTGTATTTAGATCGCTACTAATAAATCTATCCGCTAAATATTCTTTATTTCAGATAAAGTTAAAGGTACTATTTTTAATGAAATTATCTATAGTATTATCAAAATAGTTGCCTGCTTGTGAAATTCTCATAAACTTAAGGACATCTTGCCCTACTTCTCTAAAAAGAGAAGATTGACCATAATATTTAACATATTCTTCATTTAGTTTTTTTATTGAATTATAAAAATCATCTAGTAATTTATTTTTGTTACTTTCACTACCATTTATCCAATAAATTTTTTCAGGCTTACTAGTATCAAGGTTAAGATAAAGCAGTTCTCTGTTCTCAAAAGGTTTTTGATTTAACTTAGGTAAATGAATTTTATTAGGCTTAAAAATTTTATCATCAAAATCTTCTGAAATAGGTCCAGAATTTAATTCAGGATTTGCAATAAGGCTAGGATCCCTGCTGTATATAGGGCCATTAGGAGTGACCTTAGAGTTCTTTTTAGGCATTTTTGTGCCTAGGACACAGGCTAAAACGATTGCTGATGCTCCAAAAGCAATGCTGCCTGTTAGTAAAAATCTTTTAGTTCATTTATTCATTTTGTCCTCCATAATATAGAGTAAATTTAGCTAAAAACGAACCAAAAATTAACAAAACCCGTAATTTGTAAATTATGGTAAAATACTTATATTAATTATATTAATATAAGATAAACCAAAATAAGAAAAGGATGTGAACATGATTAAAGATTGATCATTAAAGAAAAAAGTTTTATTATCATTAGCAATTTTATCAGCTGGAGCTGGTGTTGCAATCGGTTCAATGGTTGCTTATGCTGAAAACTCTGACGAAAAGTTAGGGCCCACATCTCCTGCTAATAAAATGCTATTCAATAATGACTATGCAAAAATATATGATGCTGAAGGAAATCTAAAACCTGAATTAGCAATCTTAGATCCTCAAAAGAAAACTAAGGTAGCTAATATTTCTGAAGATGCTAGTCAATATTCATTTGTTGATGCACCTGAGAAAAAATACAGTTTCACTGATTTCTTTAATGCATATTTTGAAAAATACAATGAAGCGTTCGTACTTGAAGTAAAATATGGCTCATTTAGCTTTTACAATGAGTATGTTTTAGCTGTACATCCTGAACAATTTATTGAATTTTCAAATTGGTTTATTAAAAATGTAGCATGAGGACCAGACCTTCTTACACTTGATTCATTCAGAATTGTGCCTGGGGTTGAACAAAATGGTAACGCTATTACTTTAGGTTCTCACTCTACATTACACAAGGAAGTAAGTGAAATTAAATTCTTCCCAGATGCATTCTTTGGTTCATTGCCTATTTATTCATCACTTGGTGGAAGAGGTAATGCACCCGATGCTCTAACTTATCAAACTTTTAGCAGTGAAGTATCTAAAGATGTTTTAGATGAATACTTAAAAAATATCCCGTATGCTTCTGCTGTTAAAAACCAACAACTAACAGATAGTTACAAAGAAATATTAAACACAAGTAAATTAAATGGTGAAAAATTTAAAGTACTTTTTGACAATTCATCATCAGAATTAAAATTCCCGTTAAGAGATCAAACTCTTTACCTTCCTTTTGATGTAACTGAAGAACAATTTGCAGAATTAAAAAATAAATATGCAGATGAATTAGCTAATGCAGAATTTAGCCAATTACAAGATGTTGAAATTGTTGAAGCAAAACTTCAAACTGCAATTGATAAAAATTCTGATGTTCCAACATCAAATGAAGATAAACCATTAAGCATTACATTCAAATATCTTAATGCTCCTAAAATGGATTTAGTACAAACAAGAGCAGAAATTAAAAAATTAAATGAAACTTTAAATTCATTAAAGAAACAATTAGGAATGCCTAATGCAAAAGGCGCTAAAGCAGATTCTGAAGCTGCTACAGATACAGAAGATTCGTTATTAGAAGAATTAAATGAGTTATTCATTAAATTCAAGGATGTTTTAGCAAAAGCTGATTCAACAAGAAAAGACTTAAATTCACATATAGAATCTTCTCTAACAAAAGAAGAAGTAACTACAATTATTAAAACAACATTAGCAAGCTTGAAAAATATTGAAAAGTTATCTAATAAATACACAACTATAGTTAATTCAAGTCTCTTCCAAGGAAGATCATTTGAATCTTACAAGTTATTTAAACAAGTAGCTAATAGCAAAATTAAGAGCTTCCTTGATTTCTATGATATTGATTCATATGTTTCTAAACACGATACACTTTATGTTTACAAACCTAACAACGGGGATGAAATGCAATTCTTCCCTTCATTCCTTGAGGCAATCAACAATCTTCCTCAATTAGGTGATAATTATGTAAAACAAAGTAGCTTAGTTCAAAAATACTTTATAAAAGAAACAAATATCACAAATATTCCTCAATATAACTTGCATTCATTAGAAATTACTTTAGAAAATGCTGAAACAGGTAAAAAGCTATATCTAGATTTTTCAGCAAGTAAAGCAAATAATTTCAAACCAGAAGGTTTTGATCAATTCAAAGATGCAATCGGATATCTAGGCTCTATAGATCCTGTAACTTTATTCTATACACCAGAGGATAAAACATTACAAGATGCTAACGGACAACAAATTAAAGGTCTTGCTGCTAGAAAATACCAAGTATACACAGAAGCATATAATGGATTACTTGATAAAATAACAGCTAAATACCCACACTTATTAAGAAAATTAAGTGGACCTCACATTGTAAAAAGTGTTAACGATAATGGTGTTTATGAATACAAATTAGAAGATGGTGACTATAGAGGACTTACACCTGGAGATAGAATTGGACTTCCTTTAGTTTTAGGAGCCTTAATCCCAGGATTTAAAGGTGTGCCTACAGATTTCTTAAAATATGTTGCAACTCACGAATATGGACACCACTATACTCTAGATCAAGGTCAAGCTTGAATTAATGATAAAAACCCAATTATTGTTGGAGGTCTTTCAACAAGAGGTGGAGCTAACGAATCTTCATATTACTCATATGAAGCCTTAGTTAACTATTTAGAAGCTAGAACAAATATTGAAGTAATTAGAGTTAATGCTAACAACCAACCTACTGAAAATGGTAAGTTCATACGTTTCAGATTTGGAATCATTGATGAAAATGGTCATGTAGTTAAAATTGATGGAAAACCAAAATACGAAACTGAAGCTTTAGCTGATATTTGAGGAACAAATAAATCAAGTGATGATATTTACAATATCTTAAAAAATACAAAACGTCGTTTCTTACAAGATTTTGCTGGAATGGTAAAGGCTGCTAAAGAAAGAGGTGTTGCTTTAGGTGATTTATTTATTGCTAACTCATTTGATGCTGATTCAGGAACACTTAACCCTGAAATTTCAGGTATTGGTAAAGTATTTAAGAAACTTCAAGATGCTAGTGGAAACTACGACTATAAATTAGTACCAATTTCTGCTCGTGATATTATTTCTCAAATGAAAGATGGTTCAGGAAAACCATTAAGTGATATAGTAACATTCATTGATGATGATCACTTTAATGTTAAAATCTACGAATTAGATGAAAAGAATCCAAAAATCGTAAGAAAAATCAATATGTTCAAGAAAGATGGCAAACCAGTCATCCAAGTTCCTCTAGGTGTTGAATTAGATGAAGAAAGCTTAACATATTTAAGAGGGCAAGCAAAAGTTATCGAAGATTCAATCGCTGCTACTATACGTAAGAATATGTATGATTCTGGTTGAAATACAAGTGGAACTAGAATTGGTGGAAAAATTGATTTCTTCTTAACTGCTATTTTTGAAGAAAGTACTGATTTATCTTCAATTCTTAAAGGACTTGAAGCTAGAGGCAATGAAACTGAAATAGATCCAAGATACAATGCTTACATCATCAGAAATTGAGAAGATGGTGCTAAAAAACGTGAAGCAAATACATATTTTGTTATAAACAACTTAGGTGCTCATAATGAAGTAACATCTATAGCTAGATACTATAACAATTTCATTAATGGTAAATTATCTCAATCAGCTGCATTGGTAGCTAGAGATGGACTAATTGATCCTGTTGTAACATTTAAAAATGATGGTGATACAGCTTTAACTGCTAACAAATTTATTCTTCCATTTATGGATGGAAATTACGTTCTAAGCACATTAACTAACTTCCGTGATCCATTTGCAAATAATATTAGTAATCTTGCATCTAGATATGATGGAAATGATACAAAAGCTAGATGAAGCAAGAACTTTGCATTTACATTCCTAGAAGCAACTGGTATTGCTCCTTATAGATATGTACAAGTTCCTAACACAGGAAACTTAAAAGGTGAATATGATACATTCTTAGGATACTTCGATAGCAATGGTTCAATTGTTAACTCAAATGAAGTTCTAGATAGAGCATTCCAATTAAAGAGAAGTGACTTTGATGATAAGATTAGAGGAATCACTATAAATCCATTTTCAACACATGTTACTGAAAACGATAGATTATTATTATCTGCTGTAAACCCAGGAACAAATAAAGTAAATGTTATAAATATCTTCAATGCTGACAATACTCAAACAAAACCAAGTATTAGAGCTAAAAATGTGTTTGATTTATTAACATTTGGATCAATGGATTATTCTAAAGCTAAATATGATGCTGAAACTGGAACATATAATTGAGATATCGATTATGTGCAAAGTAAATTTGATCTTAATGCAATGAATGAAATAGCTAAAAAAGATACAGATTCAAAAACATCAGACTTAAGAAAAGAAATTACAAATGCTCCTGAATTATCACAAGCTAAAAACCAAGCTTTAGCAAACTATGCTATGTATAGATTCAGACATTCAAATCTTGTATTAAGTGTTGTAGATTTCTCACCTGCTACTCAATTAGTAGAAAATCGTGCTGTATTTTCAAAATTATATGGTGTTCCTGTCTTAAACGACACATTTAATAAATACTATGCTGAAGATGCAACAAAATCAACTGAAACAAAAGAATTAGTTTTTGATGTTGCTAAATTACAAGATTTTATTAATTCAATGCTTAAAGATCAAAATTTAGGTGATTCAGCTAAATATTTAAGTTTTAATGATTTCTTATCATTAGTTGGAAACAACTTATTATGAAAAAACCATGGAATCTTTACAAACCCAAATGATGCTTCATTATTTAATTTAAATTGAGGTGGATTCTCATCTGGGGAACCTTCTAGTGATGTTAAAAACTATAACGACACAAGAGTTGAACCATTATTAAATGATAAATTCACTGACTATATCTACAGTATAGCTGAAACCTTAACGAGAGATTATGTGCAAACAGTTTACTCTCCTAATACAAATGATTTTGGAAATACACCAGATTATTTATCAGGATTAAGCGAAGCAATCACTGGATTAGATTATGTTGTTGATGGAACTAAATTAAATTCACTTAGAGATAAATTAAATAATGCTCAAGATATTGCTAAAGGATTAAAAGCTGCTATTGAAGCTTCTAAATATGATCAATACTATAACGAGAATGTTTCATTCGAAATCAGAATTAATAAAGAAATAGCAGAAGCTAAGAGATTAATGGAAGAAGCAAAAGCTGTATTAGAAGCTATCGACCCTTCTGAACCAGAATGAAAAATCTATAAAGAATTCCTTGAAGCAAAACAAAATAGATATATAGCCTTAACTTCTGAAAAAATCAATACAATTGTAGCTTCTAAAGCTAAATACTTCGGTGAAATAAGTGGTAAGAAGTTCTATAGCACAGATTCATTTATTAATTCAAACTATTTTGGAAAATTCATTTCAAATAGTAATGGTTTCTTCAAGGATAGATTCGAAAAAGAAACAATTAAAATGGAATTATACGATACAGAACGTAATCCAATTGTTGATGAAAATATCAGACTAAAAGACTTTGAAGGTAACAGAATTACAAATCGTCCTGAAGCTTTCTTCATTTCACAATTATTAAACTACGGAGTTTCAAAGAGAACGATTTCTGGATTATTTAGAAATAAAGAACTCGATGCTCTAGCGATGTACGGATACATTCCTCTTGATCTTGCACAAAGAGCAAAATACATTAAATTCACAGATGTTGATACTAAAGAAGAAAAATTCTTAAAGATTAACACAAATAAAACAAATAACATCTTCTGATTACAAAAACAAGGTGATGTAACAACTAAGAAAACAATTGAAGATTATGGTTACACATCATGATTATCAGACTATACCTTAATGGCTAAATATAGAGATGCCTTATTAAAACCTAAACATAGATATTATGTTGAATTTGCAGATGAAAAACAAGTTGCAATTCAACCAGTTACATTAGGAAATGTTGATGCAATATCTGAAAATGCCAAAGCTGCTCAACAATCACCAATTAAGATTATTCCAGAAGTAAAAAGTGTTACAAAAGATGGTCAAGAAGTTCTTGAACCTACAGGTAAAACAATCATCAGTGTTGACTTCCAATTCAACATATCACACTAAGAAAGGAGAATGATGACTAAGAAATTTAAAAACCTATCAAAATATTTATTGCTAGCATCAGCTCCTTTAGGAGTTGTAGCTGTTGCAACATCATGTTCAAAAACACAATCAATTAAAGTTGACTATGACTTAGGTTTAGCAACTGAACCAATTAATAACTTGAACTACATTAAATACAAGTCAATGGATAAAATTGTTCCATCACTTGTAGATAGTTTCCTTAAAAATGGACCTTCAACAAGTTTAAAAAGAGTTCTTCCTGCAAAAAGAAGTTACAACTTTGTTATGATGGAAACTCCACAAGATAAAACATCAGCTAACTTTGAAAAATACATTACAGAAAATGCTGATCGTTTAAGCGAAGATAATGGAACTAAAGGAATTACAGGTTCATATTATTCAATTGATCAATTTAACACTGTTGGTGGACTTGCTGATGATTCAGCTGCAGGTCAACCTACTGTAAAATCTACTGTTTACGCTTTTAGAAATCCAAGAAATACAAACAACTACATGGCTGTAACTGGATTTGTGAATAATAAGAAAAATAAATGATCTAATGGTGATATTATCAATGCTCAAGATATTAGAGATTATTTTGAATACATCCTTGATTTAAACACAGGATCTCAAAAGTTAGATACTATTAAAAAATATGGTTTCAGAGCTGCTGATAAATTCATCGATGCTCAAAAAGATTATTTATCTAAGTTTAATAAGACATACAAGAATCCATTCGGACGTCGTAAATATGTTTACGATAAAGAATTAGGTAGATATATCCAAGATCCTGAAGATAAAGTATTTCAATCTCAAACAAGAGATGCTCAAGGAAATCCTTTGGATACAAAAGAGGTTGCAGCAATTAAGCAAGCTGCTATGGAATTTGGATTTTACACAGGACAATTATTCTTAGACTACGACAATGAATTTGTTGCTAAATACTTATATTTAAATCCTGATTTTGATGTTGATGCAGAAGTTCAAGAATTTAAATACTTAAATAAAAACAACAAAGTTAAGAAACTTAAATTAGTAAAAAACATTTATGTAAATCCATACCAAAGATTTGAATCATCTAACTTAAAAGGACACATCAAATCTTTATCACAAGATCAAAATTCATTCACTTTAATATTTGATGAAAACCACACACCTGATACATCATACTTACTATTCACAATCTTATCTAACTTATTACCAATTAACCGTAAGTATGTTGAAACAGAAGGTGGTGGTATTGATAAATACGGATCAGAACCTGATAAATTCTTAACTACAGGACCATTTATCATCCCTAAAGGTAGTGATGGAATTCTTTTAGGACCTAACGGATACATCAATCTTGTTAAAAATAAAGAATATTTTGATGCCGAAAATACAATCTCTAACAAAATAAGAATTCTATTTTCAACAAATAAAAATACAAATGCTTTATTCTTTGAAGATGGATACATCTCTCAAACATATATTCCTGCTTCAAAAATGACTGCATATTGAGCTGATGAAAACATCAAGAAATACTTAAACAAAAACCAAGGTTTTGGAACAATTGCTTTTGGATTTAACTTAGACCAAGAAACAAATGGTGATAGTTACCTTCAAGATCAAGACTTAAGAAATGCAATGTACTATGCAATTAACCGTGATGATGCTTTAAAATTTGTTGGTTGAGATTTCTCATTCCCAGTAAATACTTGAACAGCTTACGGGCAATACAAAACATTTGATGGTAAGAACCTTGAAATGTTCTTTGAAGGTGCTAAAGCAAAAGCTAAGAATAATAAAGAATTCCCATTACAAAACTATGAGTACGTTGTTCACATGGCCAAAGGATTCAACTTTGAAAAAACAAAACGTAGAGATTTAGCTTACGATATTCCTACAGCTGAGTTCTACATTAATCGTTTCAAAGCAAAACACCCTGGACTTAAGAAGGTAACATTACAATTCTTAAATAACGGACAAGATGAACAAAAGAAAGCTGGATCATACTTAAAAGAAGCTATGAACAGAGCTTTTGGTGGATTTGTTGAAATCGAACTTAAGAGTTTACCAGAAAACATTTTTGCCAGCTTCATTGAAAAAGGTGAATACGACATTATCTACCAAAACTACGATAGAATTGGTGGAAATGGTGCACAAGACTATGTTATGGCGTTCTTTAAGAAAGATGAAGTTGATACAATTAACCAAAAAACAATTGCTTTCAAAGAAAACCCAGTTGGATCATTTACTTATGCAGACTATGTTTCTGATTTAGTATTAGAACAACTACAAAAACAAGATCCTAATGTGTCACGTTTAAGCCTACTATCAAACGATATTGAATTAGTAAAAGCTACAATACTTGCAGATGCTGAAATGAAAGAAGCTTTCGAAATTGCTTTAAATAGCAATTCCTCAAGCAAAATTCTTTCATTCAATGATTTATATTTAGATAAATTAACTAAAGCTGTTGCAGCTAAACAACCAGAAATTAAGAATAGATATTCAAAACAATACATTAAATACTTAACAGAATACTTAATGCTAGCAGATAATGCTGGTGATAGCGATAAAGGAAAAGCTAATAAGAGACAAGCAAGAATTAATTCAGCTTTCAACCTCTTCTTACCAACTTGAAAATCTATTGAAGATATCGCTAATATAACAAATGAAACTCAAGAAAGACTTGAGTTCAACCAAGATAATATCTTTAACACAGGTGAAGAAAATCAAGAAGTAAGAAAAGCCCCTAAATTCTGAAATAAATTTATCGAGCTTGCTTTACCTAAATTTGAAGAATCACAATTTAATTACACATCAAGACTTTCATCATTCTTTACAGGAAACTTCAGTGATGAAGAAGTAAAAGATAACTGAGAACAAAGTGTGGTATATCAATTTATCGGTGCTTTAGAAAAAGTTATAAGAGATGCATCAATCGTTGTACCACTAATGGAAGTTGATACAAACTGAGAAGTAACAAAAGTTGGAGGAGTAGATTCATTATTCAGATTCTCACTTCAATATGCCTACGATATGACAAGACCACCAAGAAATGGTCTACCAACAACTAAGGAAGGATAGAATATGCAGAAAATCAAGTATCAAAATCAGACTTATGATTTAAGCAGTGCAAAAGTTTCTTTCAAAAACAAGAGAAGCAATGATTTAACTTTAATGCAAAAGTTAATTTCAATTGATTCTCCGTTCTTAAAAACATTTTGAAGAGTCTTTAAAATTATTTTAGAATTCTTTATCATCGGGCTTATTGTTATTTCTATTACATTCTTCCTTATAAACTCAGTTCCTGGAGAAAACCCTTTAACTCAAGGGCTAGATGAAGCTTCAAGAAAAGGTGTTGAAGAAAAATATGGACTAAATTTACCTTTAATCCAAAGATACTTCAATTATCTAAGAGGTTTATTTACTGGTAACTTTGGTATCTCACTATCCTTATTCCCTGGACAAGAGATTAATACCTTTATTTGAGATAGATTTTATAAATCATTCTTAGTTGGTATTTTCTCAGTTGTTCTTACAGTAGGAATTGGGATTCCTCTTGGTATTTGAATTGGTAAAAACCCTGGTGGTTGAGTTGATAACATTTCAACAATCATCGTAAGTATTTTCTCATCAGTACCATCAATTATTTTTGCCTTAGTGCTAGTCTTTTTAGGTCGTGAACTCGGTATTCCTTATGTATTCGACCACACTAACTTTGCAACCTTTATCTTGCCTGGATTAGCCTTGTCACTAGGAAGTATTATTGTTTATATTAAATATATCCGTACAGAACTTAATAGAGAATTAAACTCTGTACATGCTAAATTTGCTTACTTAAAAGGTGTATCAAAAAATAGATTTGTTTGAAAACATGCTTTAAAACCTGCACTTTTCCCAATCGCAACTTTCTTCCCTGCTGTTATCTTCGGATCATTTATCGGAAGTATCTTTATTGAACAAATCTTCCTAATTCCCGGATCAGGGGATACCTTACTACAAGCAATTCAAACTAAAGACTATAACGTTATCTTATTCTTAATTGTTATGTTTGCGTTCTTAACAGTGCTTTCATATGCATTCCGTGATATCTTATATGAAGCAATCGACCCAAGAATCAGAAGAAGAGGAGCTTAGAATGAAAAAAGATTTAGAACAAAATCAAGAAAAAAAGCCTTCTAAAGCTAAAGCCTTCTTCGCTAAATGGGCAGATAACATAAGATATCGTTCTTCATTAGGAAAACAAAATGAAGAAAACATGAAAGATCTTTCAGCACCTAACCCAATTGCACAACCATTTAACTATCAAAGTTGAAAATTGGTTGGAAAAATCATGGATTTCGAAAATGATATGCATATGGGTTCAGAAACTAAAGCTTTCAAAGAATTTATCAACAGATTCTCACGTTCTTTTGCTGGAGTATTCGGATTTGTTACATTAGTTACATTAATCTTACTTGCAATCATTATTCCATTCACAACTCAAGATCCTACACTTACAAACATTACTTCTAAATCATTAACTTTTAACTCAACTGACTCAAACAATGTATATCACTTCTTTGGAACTGATGATCTTGGGAGAGATTATTGAGCAAGGTTATGATGAGGGCTTCGTTATTCAATTGCTTTAGCCTTCGTTGTTACAGCAATTGAAGTTGTAATCGGACTGACAATCGGAATTATGATGGGACAATTTGAAATGTTTGACAAAATAATGACTTTCATTATTAAGGTTATTTCAATTGTGCCTACAATTATCATCTTGATTTTAATGACCATTATTATTTCACCTAGTTTCTGAGTTATAGTGTTCTCACTTTCATTAACTTCTTGAACTGGTATGGCTAACCAAATCAGAGCGCAAGTAAAACGTGCTAAATACTTTGAATGAGTATCAGCTTCTAAAATCTTAGGAACTCCTACTTGAAAAATCCTTAAAAACTATATACCTGTAATTTTACCTATCTTAATCACACAACTTGTGTTCACAATTCCTGGAGTTGTGCTATCTGAAACATCACTTGCATTCATTGGACTTGCAATCGAAGATGTTCCTACATTAGGAAACTTAATATCAGATGGTCAAAAATTATTCCCTGATTTCTTAAGATACGTATTTGTTCCTGCAACATTCTTAATTTTAATTACAACAAGTGTTCAACTTATTGGGGCTACAGTTCAAGACTCATTAAGAAGACAAAGATAGGATAAAGATGAATAATAATCAAAATTTATCAAACGAGCAAGAAAATTTAAATACTGAACAAAATTCTGTTACAGAAGAAAAATCAGCTAAGAAATCTTGAGCACACAAAGTATGACGTAAAATTACAGTATATTTTGCAAACAAATTTTCATTCCTTTCATCTAAAAACAATTTATTTGATTGAGAAGAATTTGAAAAGAACGTGCAATATAAAGTTTTACCAAATGGTGAAAAAGTTAAAATTGCAGCAGAAATTGATAATGTAGAATTATCATTCACAAACCCATCTAAACCAGGCGAAAAGAACAAAGTTCTTCGTGGTCCATCACTTCAAATTTATGAAGGTAAGGTTCATGCTATTATTGGTGAATCTGGTTCAGGTAAATCAGTTATCACATCACTTCTTTACGGATTAACTGGTGATAATGCAGTTATCGACAGTGGAGAAGTTAAACTTTACAATAATAATGTAGAGAAATTTACATTCAGAGATTGAGAAAAATCTCACTACCGTGGAAGAGTAGTTTCAGCTGTCTTCCAAAACCCTATGTCAACACTAAATCCTACAATGAAAGTTGGAAAACAAATTATTGAAGGTATGTTGATAAATAAAGTTGTTAAAAATAAAAAAGAAGCCTACGCTAGAGCTGTAGAATTCTTAAAACTAACAAAAATTTCAGATCCTGAAGGAGTTATGAAACTTTACCCTCACGAAATGTCAGGGGGTATGATTCAACGGGTTGTTATAGCAGCTATTGTTGCTTTAGAACCTAAAATCCTTGTAATGGATGAACCTACAACAGCGCTTGATCCAACAGTTCAAGCCTTAGTATTAGATGTTATTCAAGATTTACAAAAGAAACTAAATCTTTCAATTGTATTTATTACCCACGACTTAGGGGTTGTAGCTTCAATTAGTGACTTCATTTCAATTATGTATGCAGGTCAAATTATTGAAGAAGGTACAGCTAAAGAAATTTTACAGTACCCACAACACCCTTATACATGAGGATTAATTTTAAGTATGCCTGATGTTAACAGAGGTGATAGACTTGCAACAATTAGAGGTTCAGTTCCTTCTAACTTAAATAATATTGTTGGAGATGCCTTTGCAGTTAGAAATGACTATGCACTAGGTATAGACTTCCAAGAAGAACCTAAATTCTACTACTTATCAGAAACCCATAGAGTTAAATCAGCACTTCTTGATGAACGTGCTCCAGAATATCAACCACCAAAACATATTCAAAAGTTATGAAAGGAGTTTTTAGCACAGTCTAAATAATAATGGCACAAAAACCTTATATTGAAACTAAAAGAAAATTTCTTTTCTTCAAACGCAAATACATTCGTTTCAACACACCAGGTGTTGAAGGGATGTTAGAAGTTCCAAAAGATAAAACATTACTTGCTACACTTAGAAACGTTGATATTACCTACGGTGTAGGTTCAAAAGCTTTTAGAGCTGTAACTGATATGAATATGAATATTTATCGTGGTGAAGTTCTTGGATTAGTTGGAGAATCTGGTTCAGGTAAAAGTACTATAGGAAGAGCAATTATTGGTCTTACACCACATAGTTTTGGTGAAATTAAGATTTTTGATAAAGTTATTCCTAAAAAAATGGTACGTGGATTTAAATTTGGAAAAAAACTAAAGGAATATCGTGAAATTGAAAACTTTATGGTTAATAAAGTGCAAATGATTTTCCAAGATCCAGCTAACTCACTTAACCCACATATTAATGTTGAATCAGTCGTATCTGAAGGGTTAACAAACCTTAAGAGTGCAAAAGAAATTTACTTATTTAACATTGACCAAGATGTTGAAAAAGAAATTTACACAAAATGACTAAATAAAGAATCTTATCCTACTTTTTACGGTGAGTTTAAACAACAATTAGCAGCTGATATTGCTTTAAATGAAATGGTAGCATTTGAGGCTTTATATGTAAACTTTGCAAATATGTTAGCTGCATATCCAGAATTAGTAGAAGCTTATGAATATTTATTAAAAGCTAAAGAACATAGAGAAGAATTAAATAAACTTAGCGAAGTTGAATGTAAAAGAATCCTAGTTAGAGATATCTTAAAATCAGTTGGACTAGATGATTCAGTACTTAAACGTTACCCACTTGAATTTTCAGGAGGGCAACAACAACGTATTGGGATTTCACGTGCTGTAGTTGTTCGTCCTGCATTACTTATTGCCGATGAACCTATTTCAGCGCTTGACGTTTCAATCCAAGCCCAAGTTGTAAACATCTTTAACGAACTTAAAGAAAAATACAACCTAACTATTTTATTTATTGCTCACGACTTACGTATGGTTGAATATATTTCTGACCGTATCGCAGTTATGAATAAGGGTAGATTATTAGAAATTGGTTCTACAGAAGAAATTATGAACCATTCACTTCACCCTTATACAAAATCATTATTAGATGCAGTTCCATCAATCGAAGGTGAAAAAGGAAGTTTAATTGGTTATACTTATGATCCTGCAATTCATGGATATACATCTTTAAAACAACCACAATGAATTAAAGTAAATAAAGATCACTACATTTTAGCCACACCAGATGAGTTAGATGAGTGAAGAAAAGGAATTTATAAATAATTTTAAATAATCTAAATAAGAAAGGAAACATGTTATGAAATTAAAATCAATATTATTAACAATTAGTGGCCTTACAATAGCATCAACTCCTATAATGGCAATTAGTTGTAATAGTAAAGAAAATCCTAATGAGACGCAACCAAGTACAAATGATAAGACTGATAATAAAAACGATAACCAAGGAAGCCAAGGTACTCAAGGACCTCAAGGTGGATCAAATAATAATGGTAATAATCATACAAATGATAAAGGACATAACGGGGGGGATTCTAATGTTGTCTCTCCAAAAGATGATGTACAATTAAAAGCTAATTTAGATGCAAAAATCCAAGGACTTCAACACCTTGATATTAAAGATAAAATTAAGTACACTGCAGATCAAATCAAGGAAATGGACAAAGCTGAATTAGCTAAAAAGATTGAAGTCGTTGATTCTGGATTCGAAAACGATAAATATGGATTTACTGTAGTAAATGTAGAAAAGAAACTTAAAGATGGTTCAAAATATGTAATTAATCTTGAAGTTCAACTGTTTGCTAAAGACAAGCCTAAATTATTATCAGAAACTAAAAAATTTAATGATATAGAAGGTTTTAATATTAGTAAAGACGATCTTATGGAATTGCTAGAGCAATCAAAAAGAGAAGCATTTATCAAAGGGCTTTCAATTCAAGTAGATAATAAAGAACACATTAAAATTAGCGAACTAACAAAAGAACAAATAAAAGTAATTAGTAATGCTGATGAGGCTGTACAAAAATTATATACAGTGGATGTAGAATCATTTAGACCAAAAGCAGTTAATACTACATTAGAAGCTACTTTAACAATTACTGTTGTAAAAAGTGGAGCTAAAATTACAGTTGTTAAAGAATTAGAAGGCTTTAAGGATGAGAAATCTGTTCAAACAATTGACGAAATATTAGCAGCAAGCATAAATGATATTAAATTAAGTACTAAATTAGATGCTGCAAAGAAAGCACCATTCCCTTCATTAGTTAAGGAATCTGATATCATTGCTACTGGATATAATGATGAAATGCTTGATTTTTCAGTGGTGGAAGGAAGCATTAAACCTAAATTTGAAATTATCCCACCTTCACAATTTCTTTCATTTTCTGCACCTCAATTTAAGTCTTCTGTTTCATTAAAAATTAAATTAACTTCAAAAGAAGATCCTTCAAAAAGTGTTGAAAAAGACTTTGTTATAGATAAGTTATCAACACCAGATAAAAGAATATATTTTGCTCCTATTAAATCAACACTTTATGAAGAAAATGCAACAGCTTCTGATTCTGACACAAATAAACCTAAAGATACAACTACATCAGATGCTATTACAGATAAAACTTCTTCTGCAAACAGACCTACTAAATCACTGCAACTAGTTGCAAGAAAAAACAAACAAAACTATGATGTTTTAATTAAATATGAATTAGAAGAGATAAAAAAAGATGATAAAAATATGTACATTAAGATGAAATTAATGAATTTAAGATCTTTAATTATTGATACATTATTTGAGAAAAGTCCTGATCAAACAGGTAAGAAAATTATGCTTTCAACATTAACTGAAACAATAAAACAATACGCATCAAGAATAATTTTCACTATTGATGCCCTATATTACTCAGAAAACCCTGCTGAAGAATATTATGATTTATTTAATGGCCCATCTATGGTAGACAAAATATCAAATAGAAAAGTACCTGTAAATTATTTATTAAATGCAAATTATCTAATTTATATGGCTCAAAATTTATCTAAAAATGGTAATGTATAGAAAATAAAATTAAACTTCTCTTTATTAACAAAATAAATTATAAAAATAACTATATTTCAGTTCACTATTTCTTAAGTAAATAGTGAACTTTTTATAATGCATAATTATCATGGATATATAATGGCTTTATCAAAATGCTTAAGGGTTAAACTGATTGCAAAAGGCGAGAGAAAATAAAATTATTAAAAAGAAGTTTTAATGAGAAAACTTATATAGCTACATTTATTGGGGGTCGATATTTTTACCACATAATTTCCATAAAATATATAAAAAATATTTAAAATATATAAAAAACTTTTAGAAAATAATATCATTTATATATAGAAATTAAGGAATAATCCTATTTTAAGGGGAAAAATATGAAAAAATCCAAAATTTTAAAAACATTAATTACTCTACCAAGCATAGCTGTATTACCTTTATTGCCAGTTGTTAGTGCACAAAGCGAAAATAACAATGAATTAATTGAATTTAAGCAAAAAATTGTGGCTTTAAAGGACTTGACTGAAAAGCTAAAAAACTCATTTACAAGTATTTATCATTATTTAATAGAAAACAACTATCCTTTTCAAAAACATGATCCTAATAATCGAAATGTTAAATCATTAGAAAATTTAAACAAATCTAATGGTTACATTGATTCTGTCTATAAACTTATAAAAAAATTAAGTGATGCCAATTTCGATACTAAAGAACAATATTTTAAATTAGCTGCAGAAAACGGGTTTGGAAAGGTAGCATCAGAAGAAATTCTTTTTAAATATTTAGAAAATTGAATATCAAACTATGTTATCAGAAACTATGATGTCGCATATGATAATTACTACATGAATTTTCAAATAAATAAACTAGTTGAAATTACAAAAAATCCAGAAGTAGGTACTTTTTTACGTGAACATATGATGACAGATTATGAAGCAAAATCAGATGCATTTGAAAAAGCATTTGCTGCAAAAATAGCTAATAATACATTCACAGCTGAAGAAGCACAAAGTTTTGTACTAGATTTACTTGTTATAATGAATGAGAATGTAGGTAAGTATATTCGTGAAATTCGAGAAAAATACTATAAATCATTGACAACTACCCAAGACAATTCACTTGATTCAAAAGTAAATGAATATTCTAATAATACAACTGATAAAATTGCTAATGATGATGTTATCTTACAAAATATCTATAGTCTTTATAACACTATGAATCAAGCAGGTCAACTTAATGAAACGATGACTGTTTTAAGAGATACTATTGAAAAAGCTAAAAAAGAATTAGGAACAATTAACTATACTGAAGCTACAAATGAACCTTCTGACCCGATCAAGGATAATTTTTCTAATATTTTAGATGAAGCCTCAAAAGTTATTAATGGTGATGGTAATTCTGACACAGAACAACAAATTAATGAACTTATCACAAAACTTACAGTTGCTCAAGAAAAACTTGATGGTAAAGAACAAATCTCAAAAACTATTACAAATCAAATTGATAATTCTACTGGAGATTCAGAAGTAGTAAAAGACAAATATAAAAAGTATCTTGGTGAAATATCTTCTGATTCTAAAAAACTAAAAGAATTACATGATTACTTTGATCTTTTACAAAAAGCTCAAGAACTCGTAAAAAGAGCAAAAGAAATTCAAAAAACTGTAAATTATACTCAAGCATCTGCAAAACCAAATAAATCAAATTTTAATAGAGTCCTTAAAAGCTTAGAATACAATATTAATAGATCTTATATGGAAGAATCCCCATGACCTATTGAAGATGCAGATGGGGATTCGTTGATAGTACAAAATGATTTGACGAATATTCAAGGAAACTTAACAGAACTTAATAAAGCTATTGAACATTTAAATGGAAATCAAAATTTAACTAGTGCAAAAGAAGATGCCACAAATGCAATTAATCAATTAAGTGAATTAGAAAAAACACAAAAAGATGAATATCTAAAACAAGTTGCTTCTTTAGAAGATGTTGAAAAAATCAATGAAGTAAAAGCTACTGCCGAAAAAGCTAATGAAGAAATAATTTTAAACAAGGCTAAAGAAGCAGCTACATCATATATTAACGGATTGGAATATTTATCCCCAGAACAAAAAAACACTTATATTGACCAAATTAAACAAGTTAATAATAAAGATAATTTAGAGCCTATAAAAACAGCTGCAAATTCTGCTAATGAAACAGCAAAAGCCCTAGCTAATAAAAAACAAGAAGCAACAAGCGAAATAAATGGCTTACAAGCTTTAACATCAGAACAAAGAAATGCTTATGTTTCTAAAATTAATGAAGCAGATAACACTCAAAAAGTTGATGAAGTTTTAAAGGAAGCCAAAGAAGCTAATACTCAAGCTCAACAATTAGCTACAGCTAAAGAAAATGCTATCAAAGAGCTTAAAAATTTATCATACTTGTCTAAGGATCAAGTAACTAACTTTACAAAAAATATAAATGAAGCACTAGATACTCAAACAGTTGAAAATGTTCTTCAAGAAGCTCAAAATCAAAATGAAACAGCAAAGAATTTAGCAGAAGCAAAATCAGTAGCTAAAACAAATATTTCAAACTTACAAAATCTTCCTCAAGATAAAAAAGTTTCATATACACAAGAAATTGAGCAAGCTGAAAACGAAAATGCTGTTCAAGCTATAGTAAATAAAGCTACAGCTGAAAATACATCTAATAAAGAATTGTCTGATAAAAAACAATCCGCAAATGAAACTATAGGTGGATTAACTTCGTTATCAGAAGAACAAAAACAAGATTATAAAGAAAAAATTAATAAAGCAAATGATAAGGGTACTGTTGAAACTCTAGTAAATCAAGCCAAAGAAGAAAATTCAGTTGCTGAAAAATTAGCAACTAAAAAGAAAGAAGCAACTGAAACAATTAAAGAATTAGGCTCATTAACTGATGGTGAAAAATCTGATTATGTATCACAAATAAATGGTGCTACAGATATAAACCAAATAGATCCAATTGTAAATAATGCTAAAGAAAAAAATACTTCTAATAAAGCACTAGCTGATAAAAAACAAGATGCTAATGCTAAAATCGATAGTTTAACATCATTAAGTGAAGAACAAAGAGCAGACTATAAAGAACAAATAAACAATCAAAATAATCTTACTGACATTGATCAAATTGTAAATACTGCAACAGCAGCGAATACAACTGCAAAAGAATTAGCAGATAAGAAAAACGAAGCTAAGAAAACTGTTAATGGATTAATGTCTCTAACTCCTGAACAAAGAAAAACATACACAGATAAAATTGATGCTGCAGCTAATAAGGAAGATATAGATCCAATCGTAGCTGAAGCAACATCTACTAATTCTGCAAATGAATTAGCTAATAAGAAAACTGAAGCTGATAAGAAGATTGATGCTTTAACATCACTAGGTGAAGAACAAAGAGCAGACTTTAAAAAACAAATAAGCAATCAAAATAATTCTGCTGATATTGATGAAATTGTTAATACTGCAACAGAAGCAAATACAACTGCTCAAGAATTAGCTAACAAAAAACAAGAGGCTATTACTACTATTAATAGTCTAACTTCATTAACTGAAGACAAAAGAAATGAATACATATCACAAATAAATGGTGCAACAGATATAAGTCAAATAGATCCAATTGTAACTAAAGCTACAAACGAAAATACATTTAATAAAGAATTATCAGATGATAAGCAAGATGCAGCTAACGCAATTAATGAATTAACACTATTAACTGAAGAACAAAAGAAAGGTTATATTGAACAAGTTAATGAAGCAACAACTCCTGAAGGCGTGGGAGAAGTTGTAAGAAAGGCTACAGCTCTTAATACAGCTATTGAAGATTTGAATAATCAAAAGAATAATGCATCAGAGACAATTGGAAATATGTCTGGACTAACTCAAGATCAAATTCAGTCATATATTTCACAAGTTAACCAAGCATCAAACGAAACTGAAATTAATAATATTGTTAAAGAAGCTCAAAAAGTTAATGATGCAGCTATAAAATTGGCTAATGAAAAAGCTGCTGCATTACAAAAACTTAATGATATGACATATATAGGAGAATTTTTATCTATTTATCAAGGTGAAATAAATAATGCTCAAGATTCTCAAACCATCCAAGATGTTCTTGCAAAAGCAGAAGAAGCTAATAAGAATGCAGAAAAAGTCTTTAATGCTGCAAGTGATGCTCAAAATAAAATAAATGCTTTAGAACACTTATCTAATTATGAAAAACAAAATTTCATCAATAATTTATGAACAGCAAAATCTGTTGAACAAGTTAGCGAAATTTTAAAACAAGCAATCGAGCAAAATAAAGCAAATGAAGAATTGCAAAAAGCAAAAGATAATGCAATAAGTTCTATTAAAAAACTTACATATTTATCTGAAGAAGGCATGCAATCATTTATAGGACTTGTTCAAATAGCTACAACAGTCCCTGCTGTACAAAATGCTTTAGATCAAGCTGTATCTTTAAACCAAGCAAAACAACAATACGAAGAAACACAAGATGCTATAAAGAAAGCTAGTGAAAAAATTAATGATTTTTCTTACTTAAGTGATAACCTTAAGAATCAATTATTAGAAAATCTTAAATTAAGCAGAACTACTGAGGAAGTAAGCCAAAACTTAAATTCAGTTATAAAATTAAACAAAGATGCTGAAACACTTGTAAATGCAATTAATGAATTCGATCTTAATGTAAAAGAATCTTCAAATGTTTTAAATAGTAATTTAACTGCTAAAGAAAAAGAATTAGAAGAAATTAATAATCAAATGGTTATAGATTCTAAACTTAATGTTGGATATACAGATCAACAAGTTTTAGATCAAATTAAAAAATTATCTAGCTTTAAAACAAAAATTGATAATGCCAAAAGTTGAATCGAATCTTCTAGAGAACAATTTATTATGATAATGAAGTACCTTGATCAAGAACTTAATAAAGCTCAAATAGATAAATTTGTAGAAGAAATTGAAAACAGCTATAGTGGTAAAGATATGAATAATATTACTACTGCTGCTCAAAATCTAAATAATGCTATGTTTGATTTAATAAAAGCTAATAATGAAAATAAAGAATTACTTAAAGATCTAAATTTTGGATTTTGCAACTTGGATTCTTTAAATACTTTAAAAGCAAATCAAGAAATTATCGATAAGCTTGTTGATTTAGAAAAAGGAATTATCTATAAAGATAATACTGCTGCATCGGTTAACGAACTTATGACTCAAACAAACACTCTTGTTCAAAATATCATTAAGAATGTTACAGATAATGAAACAGCAAAAACTAACTTTATAAATCCAATGCAAGAAAAATTAGATAATTACAATAATTTATTAACATCTAATAAATTCTTTAATGCTCCAAATGCAATGCTTACTCATTTACGTGAATTAGTAACAAGTTTTGAAAATCAACTTAACATAATTGCTAATAACAATAAATACTTAACTCAAGAAGAAATGGATACTTTAAATAGTGCTACATCCGGAATTGATAGCTTAGTTGATGACCTTTCACATTTCTCAGACAAAGTGTTCACAAATTCTATAGGTCAAAGAATTAAAGAATTCACAAGTTGAGTTGAGACAAATATGTTACATACATCAGATCAATATCAAGAAAATGCATTAAATACTTATAATAATTCAATGAGTTATGCAGAAGCTGTTGCAGCTAAACAAAATTCTGAAACCAACTACAATAACCTAATGAATAATTGAAAAGTTGTTGAAGATAAAATTGCTGATGCAATTAAAACTATGACTTACACCAATACTATTGAAAATGATATTAAACAATTAATTGGTTTAAATGATAATATTTATTCTGATTTAAATACTTTAAATAATACAACTAAAGTGTTAGCGGAATTAAATGATGTTTATCAAGCATTCTTAAAGACAAATGCTACTAAGAAATTTGCGTTCTTAGATGCAAAACATAATTTAGCAAGCAAGTTAAATACCCACATAGTAGAAACAGCACGTAGTAGCGAAATGTCAACATTAATTACAGAAGCAGATACAAAATTTGCTCAAACTTTAAATGATGCTAAACTTATATTTAAATTAGCTTCTGCTCTCGAAAATAGAAATGAAGAAGCATTCCAAAAAGCTATGTCATCATTAACAAGTAATACAAACATATCTAACTTTGCTAAATTATTAGTCCAAAACAATTACTTTAACGATGTTAAAGTAGCTGAGTCTTCATCTAATGCAGTTAAAGAATTACACAATATCTTTAACTCACAAGATTTCAAAGATGCTCCAAAAGTATTACAAACCTTAGCAATGATTAATGTTGTAGAAAATAAAGAAGCTTTCCCATGATGAACATGTCTTTTAATATTCGGTGCATTAATTTTCTTAGGTGGAATCCTAACATACATTTTCAAGAATAAATAATAAGGTATACAAAAAGGCTGGAGCACTCCAGTCTTCTGGAGTGTAATCTCCAGTGCAACACAAAAATATCTGGCCTAAGTCAGATATTTTTCGTACCCTCTAATTCATGTTTAATATTTATCTTTAAAAAATTTGTTTTTCGATTTGTTGCTAGTCCTTTTAAGATTTGACCTTATAAAATATTTTTCTTCTTGTGGTATAGGAACTCACTTATCCTTATAATAGTTCCAATTGAAAAATAACTCATCGGCTGATTGTCATTCATTAATTTCTCTTGGCATAAAGTTTATTTCATTTTGAATTTCTAATATTTTTTCATCAGAAATCTTATTAAAATTTGTTCTTTTAGGAAAATATCTTCGTACAAGTCCATTGAAATTTTCGTTTCCACCTTTTTGGAAAGAGGCATACGGATCAGCACGATAAACAAATATATGCAACCTGTATGCTAGATAGAATAATTTAGAGAATTCAAAACCGTTATCACAAGTGATGCTTTTTACATTTAATCGATATTCTTTTATAGCATTTCAAATAGCTTTTCCTACATTTCATGGATTTTTTCCTTGATATTTTATGATGATTCCGTATCTAGTTAATCGCTCAGTAAAAGTAATTAAATTGTAATTATCTTTTCCTGTTTTTCCTATAATAAAGTCAATTTCTCAATGTCC